>NZ_JBQEPG010000025.1:0-86246 GCF_052045635.1 Pseudomonas sp. 22189 | reverse complement strand
TCAGCATTGATGGCGACTGATACGCCGCCTTCGCGAGCAGGCTCGCTCCCACAGGGGGCAGCAGTGTTGTTATGGGATGGCGGTGTAGACCTGACGGCCAGCGAACCAGGTCTGCAGGACCTGGGTATCATGCAGGGCTTTTTCGTCGACGCTGAATACGTCGCGGTCGACCACGATGAAATCAGCCTGTTTGCCCGGCGTCAGTGAGCCGATCTGTTTGTCCAGGCCTATGGTCCGCGCCGCGTTGGCGGTATAGGCGTAAAACATGGTTTCGCGATCCAGACGCTCGTCGGCATTCAGCACCCCCAGCGGGCCGACGCGGGTGATGGCCTGGGCCATGGCATTGAACGGGTTGGGTGACGACACCGGCCAGTCGCTGGCACCGGCAATCGTCGCACCCTGTTTCAGCAGTGAGTGCGCCGGGTACTGATAACGGAAGGCGAGGGCACTGACGTAGGGTTTGATCATGTCGGTGGTGTAGTCGTCGGCACTGGCCCACAGCAGCTGCATCGAGGCGATCACGTTCAATGGCTTGAAGCGCGCGAACTCTTTCGGATTGACCATCTGCAGGTGGGTGATCGAATGGGTGATGCCGCTCTGCCGATCCTTGCGCGCGCGCTCGATGCCATTGAGTGATTCACGCACCGCGCGGTCGCCAATGGCGTGAATGTGCACCAGCCAGCCGCGTTGATCGATGGCGCTGACCAGTTCGCCGAAATGCGCTGGATCGATCAGCAGCTCGCCCTGTTTGTGCGAATTGCGGTACGGATCGATCATCGCCGCGCTCTGCGCCGGGTACTCGATCACGCCGTCAGCGAAGATCTTGACCCCGGGCAGGGTCAGATTGGGGATGCCCTGAAACTGTTGGCGCACTTTATCCAGCGTGTCGAGGTCGGCCGGCAGGCTTTTCGGGTTGGCAACCAGCAACGCTGCGACGTGCACGCTCATGTCGCCGCTTGCCGACAGCGCTTTGTAGGCCGGCAGCACGCCGACGGTTTTCTCGGTGGGTTTGAGCGCGAACACGGCCTCGCCCGGGGCGGCGTTGGCGGCGGGGTCCATCCACGCGGTGATGCCGAGGCTGTTGTTGAAGCGCACGGCGGATTTGGCCGCGCTGAGCATATCGGCCGGGCTCGGCACCGGCATTTTGGCTGCGACCCGGTCCCAGCCGGCATCGACCAGAAAACCGTTGGGTTCACCGTTCGCCAGTGTGCCGATCGTGTCTTTTTCCGCAGCGGGCAGGGTTTTGAGCAATGCCGCATCGATGCCGGCGCGCTTGAGCATCACGTTGTTCGCCCACGCGGTGTGGTGGTCACTGCCGGTGAACACCACCGGCACGTCGGCCCATTCCCCCTGGTTGAAAGTCTTGCCCAGCGCTTCGGCCTGCGCCCAGTACGCTGAACTCATGCCGGCGATGCTCAGCACGTCGCCGTGTTTCGCCTTGCCGTCATCACGCCAGGCGCGCAGACGCTTTTGCAATTCATCGAGGGCGACGACTTCGTCCTCCATGTTGGCCGAGACCATTTCCAGACCGCCGAAAATCGCGTGGGAATGGCTGTCGATCAAGCCTGGCATCAGGGTCTTGCCGCCGAGGTCGATCACCTGCGTTCCGGGTTCGATCAGCGCCTTGATCTGCGCATTGGTGCCGACTTTCAGCACTTTGCCGTTCTCCACGGCCAGCGCCTGAACCTTTGGTTGTGCACGGTCGGCGGTGAAAATCTTGCCGTTGACCAGCACCAGATCGGTGGCGGCCATGGCTTCCATCGAGGCAAAACTTACAGCGCCAACCAACAGGCTCGGGATGAATCTTTTCATTGAAGATTTCCTTGTTATTGCGTCTGATGGCCAGATTAGTGGCTGACACTGGCCGACAGAACGCCTTCCTCACGAAAAACCTTTTTGCCTGAATGGAAAAAGCATGGACAAGTTGGGTGCACTGAAAATGTTCGTGGTCACCGCGCAACTCGGCAGTTTCAGCCGCGCGGCCGAGCAACTGGGCAAGACCCCGTCGGCCCTGACCAAAGCGGTCAATCACCTGGAGGCGGAACTCGGTGCGCGCCTGTTCGAGCGCAGCACGCGGCGGATCCTGCTGACCGAAATCGGCCGGGTCTACCTGGAAACCGCACGGCTGGTGTTGCAGCGGCTGGAGGAGGCCGGCGAAGAGATCGAGCAATTGCAGCACGGTCTGCGCGGCAACCTGAAAATCACCGCGCCACTGGCTTATGGGCGGGCGTTTCTTGATCAGGTGTGCGACGGCTTCTTGCAGCAATACCCGCAGATCAGCCTGCAAGTGGATCTGTGCGACGCGTTCGTCAATCTGCTGGAAAGCGGCTACGACCTGGCCTTGCGCGAGGGCCATGACGACTTGCCGGGGCTGATCGCTCGGGTGGTCGGCAGCAATCGTCTGGCCTTGTGCGGCAGCCCGGAGTATCTGGCGCGCAAGGGCTTGCCGGTGAATCCGCAAACCCTCGAACAGCATGAATGGCTGCTGTATCAGCACCCATTGCTCAGTCGCGAATTCTGGTGGGCCGAGCGCGACGGCCAGCGCCTGAGCCTGCCACAGCCGACGGCGCCGCGGTTGCGCAGTGACAATTACGACCTGCTGCTGGCCGGCGCCCTGGCCGGACGCGGCTTGCTGCACACGCCGCTGTGGAGCGCCGCGCCGTACATCGCCGACGGGCGTCTGGTGCGGGTCATGGCTGATTATGAAATCGACCCGGACAGCTTCGGCCCGCAGATTCTTGCGGTGTACCCGAGCCATCGACGAGCCACGGCGAAAGTCGTCGCGTTCATCGATTACATCGCCGCCTTCCTCGCCGAACGTGGCCTCAACTGAAGCCCCGTTCCCCTGTAGGAGATGCCGCAGGCTGCGATCTTTTGATCTTGCTTTTTAAAATCACAAGATCGCAGCCTGCGGCAGCTCCTACACAGTCCCCGAGTCGCCTCTTTTGTAGGAGCTGCCGAGTGAAACGAGGCTGCGATCTTTTGATTTTTGTGGATCGCCAGCGCGGGCCGACTGGCGGTGCTTGTCAGTAAAATCCCACAGGAGTACAAATGTACTCCATGACCAATCTTACTCCCCGCCGTACCGCCATCCTGACCTTTATCCGCGAACGCATCGCCGAACACGGTCAGCCCCCAAGCCTCGCTGAAATCAGCGAGGCTTTTGGTTTTGCCTCGCGCAGCGTGGCGCGCAAGCACGTGCTCGCGCTCACCGAAGCCGGTTTTATCGAGGTCAATCCGCACCAGGCCCGGGGCATTCGCCTGCTCGGGCAACCCGCGCGGCCGGAGCTACTGGACATTCCGGTGCTCGGCCGGGTGGCTGCCGGTGCGCCGATCGGTGCCGATGCCGACATCCATAACCGCTTGATGCTTGATCCCGCGCTGTTCTCCCGTGCGCCCGACTACATGTTGCGGGTGCAGGGCGACTCGATGATCGAGGACGGCATTCTCGACGGTGATCTGGTGGGAGTGAAGCGCAATCCCGAGGCGCTCAACGGCCAGATCGTGGTGGCGCGCCTCGACGGTGAAGTGACAATCAAACGCTTCGAGCGCGTAGGCGATGAAGTTCGGCTGCTGCCGCGCAACCCGGCGTACCAGCCGATTGTCGTGCGCGACGATCAGGACCTGGCCATCGAAGGGGTGTTCTGCGGTCTGGTGAGGCAAGGCTGATGGGCGCCGTCGTTGCACTCGATACGCTGTTCAATGGTGGCCAGGTCTGGAAGGGCCGGCCTGCGCCACCGGCGGCCAGCCCGCAACCCACCGGGCATGCCGCCCTCGATGCGGCGTTGCCCAGCGGCGGCTGGCCGGAAGCGGCGCTGAGCGAAATCCTCCTGGCCGGGCCCGGGGTTGGCGAGCTGCAACTGGTGTGGCCGACGCTGGCGCGGCTGTCGGCGGCGGGCGAGCGCATCGTGCTGGTGGCGCCACCGTTCGTACCGTACCCGCAGGCGTGGGCGAACGCCGGGGTCGATCTGCGTCAGTTGTCGGTAATCCAGGCCAGCGAACGCGATGCCTTGTGGGCGGCGGAACAATGCCTGCGTTCGGGCAGTTGCGGCGCGGTACTGTGCTGGCCGCACAAGGCCGATGACCGCGCGTTGCGGCGCTTGCAGGTGGCGGCGGAAACCGGCCAGACCCTGGCGTTTGCCTGGCGCCCACTGAGCGAGGCGGTCAACCCGTCGCCGGCCGCGCTACGGATTGCCATCGATGCCAGACCGGCCCAGTTGCGCGTGCTCAAATGCCGGGGCGGACTGGCGCGCACGGCGCCGATTGCGTTTGCCGTGGGGCACTGAGGTCGTCATGCGCTGGGTGTGTATTCTGTTCCCGCAATTGGCCCTCGACGCGGTGTTGCGTCAGCGTGCCGATCCTGCTGAGCCGTTGGTGCTGCTCAGCGGCCCGGCCCAGCGCCGGGTGCTGCAAGCGGTCAATCCGGCGGCGCGCCAGCTCGGGCTGCGTGCCGGCCAGTCGATGACCGCCGCACAAGCCTTGTGCAAAGGCTTTGCCACGGCCGATTACGACCTTGCCGAGGTCGAGCACTGGCAGCAATTTCTCGCCGCGTGGGCTTATCGGTTCAGCGCCCAGGTCAGCGTGCATTACCCGCGTACCGTGGTGTTCGAGATCGAATCCAGTCTGGGCCTGTTCGGTTCCTGGACGCAGTTCGAAGCGCGGCTGCGCAAGGAACTGACCGAGCTGGGTTTCCGCCATCGCATCGTCGCGGCACCGAATCCGGTGGCGGCGCGGGTGCTGGCCAACGCCTACGACGGTCTCGTCGTACCGGACGGTGAAGCCCTGCAACATCACCTCGGGCAGTTGCCCGTCGACCGCGTCGGGCTGGAGCCGCAAGTCGCCACGGCGCTGACGCGCATGGGCCTGCGCCACCTGAGCCAGCTGCAGAGCCTGCCACGTCAGGCCCTGGCCCGGCGTTTCGAAGCGTCGATGCTCAAACACCTCGACACCTTGTTTGGCGCGCGGCCGCTGGCCCTGGCGTTCTACCTGCCGCCGGATCGTTTCGATGTGCGCATCGAACTCAATTTCGATGTGCAGTCGCATCAGGCGCTGCTGTTCCCGTTACGCCGCTTGACCGCTGACCTGTCGGCGTTCCTCTGCGGACGTGACAGCGGCGTGCAGCGTTTCGACCTGCATCTGGAGCACGCCGGGCTGCCGGACACGCTGATCAAGGTCGGCCTGCTCAGCGCCGAGCGCGACCCGGCGATGCTCTTCGAACTGGCCCGTGGGCGGCTGGAGCAAGTGCAGGTCGAGGCCCCGGTGCGTGGTTTTCGCCTGCGTGCCGAAGACCTGCCGAGTTTTGTGCCGCAGTTTCAGGAACTGTTCGATGACCGTCCGCAACAGACCTTGCCCTGGGAACAGTTGCGCGAACGCCTGCGCGCACGGCTCGGCGATGACGCGGTGCAGGGTTTGCGCTTTCAGGCCGACCACCGCCCCGAATGTGCCTGGCAGAACGGCGTCGACAAGCAGCGTTGCAGTGGTTTGCCGAGTGTGCAGCGTCCGGGCTGGTTGCTCGGCGAACCGCAAAGCGTGCCCGAAGGTTCGGCGCGAATCCTCATGGGGCCGGAGCGCATCGAATCCGGCTGGTGGGACGGTGACGACGTGCGCCGCGATTACTACCTGATCCAGAATCGCGCCGGTCAGCAGGGCTGGGCCTATCGAGCCGTGGGTGAGGGCGGGCCGTTGTGGCTGCAGGGCTGGTTTGCATGAGCGATGGTTATGCCGAGCTGCATTGCCTGTCGAACTTCAGTTTCCAGCGCGGTGCCTCCAGCGCCCTTGAGCTGTTCCAGCGGGCAAAAAAACACGGTTATCAGGCGCTGGCCATCACCGACGAGTGCACGCTGGCCGGGATCGTCCGCGCCTGGCAAGCGGCGAAATCAGTGGAACTGCCGCTGGTCATCGGCAGCGAAGTGCGCATCGATAACGGTCCGAAACTGCTGCTGTTGGTAGAGAATCTGGCGGGCTATCAGACCTTGTGCGGCTTGATTACCCAGGCTCGGTGGCGCACGCAGAAGGGCCAGTACCAGGTGCTGCGTGAGGATTTCAGCGAGCCGCTGCCGGGACTGTTCATCGTGTGGGTGCCGGACAGCGTCGATGACGTGCAAGAGGGGCGCTGGCTGAAACAGACGTTCGGCGCGCGCCTGTATCTGGCGGTGCAGTTGCATCGCGGGCAAGACGATCAGCGCCGGCTGGCGGCGCTGCTGAGTCTGGCCGAGCAACTGCAGATTGCCGCCGTGGCCAGCGGTGATGTGCACATGCACGCCCGTGGCCGGCGCGCTTTGCAGGACACCATGACTGCGATCCGCCATCACGTCCCGGTGGCCGAGGCCGGGTTGCGCCTGCATCCCAACGGCGAGCGCCATCTGCGCAGCCTCGACGTGTTGCGCGAGCTGTATCCGCAAGCGTTGCTCGACGCCTCGGTGCAACTGGCGCGGCGCTGCACCTTCGATCTTGGCGAGTTGCGCTATGAGTATCCGAGAGAGCTGGTGCCAGAGGGACACACCGGTAGTTCCTGGTTGCGGCAACTGACCGAAGAAGGCATTGCCTGGCGCTGGCCGCAAGGACCACAGGCCAAAGTGCTCAAGCAAATTGATGACGAGCTGAAACTGATCGCCGAACTCGGCTACGAAAGCTACTTCCTCACCGTGCACGACGTGGTGCGCTTTGCCCGCGAGCAAAGGATTCTCTGTCAGGGCCGCGGCTCGGCGGCCAACTCGGCGGTGTGTTTTGCCTTGGGCATCACCGAGATCGACCCGGATCGCACCACGCTGCTGTTCGAACGCTTCATGTCCAAGGAGCGCAACGAGCCGCCGGACATTGATGTGGATTTCGAGCACGAACGCCGCGAAGAAGTCCTGCAATACGTGTTTCGCCGCTATGGTCGCCAGCGGGCAGCGCTGACGGCGGTGGTCAGCACTTACCACGCCGCCGGTGCGGTGCGCGATGTAGCCAAGGCCTTGGGCTTGCCGCCGGATCAGATCAATGCGTTGGCCGATTGCTGCGGTCACTGGAGCGATGAAACACCGCCGCTGGCACGCTTGCTCGAAGGCGGCTTCGATCCCGACAGCCCGGTACTGCGCCGGGTGCTGAGCCTGACCGGGCAACTGATCGGCTTCCCCCGGCACCTGTCGCAGCACCCCGGCGGTTTCGTGATTTCCGAACAGCCACTGGACACCCTGGTGCCGGTGGAAAACGCGGCCATGGCCGAGCGCACGATCATTCAGTGGGACAAGGACGACCTCGACGCGGTCGGCCTGCTCAAGGTCGATATCCTCGCCCTCGGCATGCTCAGTGCGATCCGTCGCTGCTTCGACTTGCTGCGTCGGCATCGGCATCTGGATCTGAGCCTGGCGACAATTCCCGCAGAAGACAAACCGACCTACGAGATGATCAGCCGCGCCGACACCATCGGCGTGTTCCAGATCGAATCGCGGGCGCAGATGTCGATGCTGCCGCGCCTGAAGCCGGCGAAGTTCTACGACCTGGTGATTGAGGTCGCCATCGTCCGCCCCGGGCCGATTCAGGGCGGTATGGTTCATCCGTACCTGCGTCGCCGCAACAAGGAAGAGCCGGAAACCTATCCCTCGCCGGAGCTGGAAGTGGTGCTCAAGCGCACCCTCGGCGTGCCGCTGTTTCAGGAACAGGTGATGCAGATCGCCATCGTCGCCGCCGACTACAGCCCCGGTGAGGCCGATCAGTTACGTCGCTCGATGGCCGCGTGGAAACGCCACGGCGGGCTCGAGCCGCACAAGGCGCGACTGGCTGCCGGCATGAAGAAAAACGGCTACACCGAGGAATTCGCCGCGCAGATTTTCGAGCAGATCAAGGGGTTTGGCAGTTACGGGTTTCCCGAATCCCACGCTGCCAGTTTCGCCTTGCTGACCTACGCCAGTTGCTGGCTCAAGTGCCACGAACCGGCGGCGTTCGCCTGTGCGCTGATCAATAGCTGGCCGATGGGTTTCTACAGCCCGGATCAGATCCTTCAGGACGCGCGCCGCCATCAATTGCAGATCCGTCCGGTGGACGTGCGCGCCAGTGACTGGGATTGCAGCCTGGAACCGATCAGCGGCGCGCAACCGGCGATCCGCATGGGCCTGCGGATGATCAAGGGCTTTCGCGAGGACGATGCGCGGCGCATTGAGGCGGCGCGGGCGCGGGGGGCGTTTGCCGATGTCGCCGACCTGGGCGAACGGGCCGCGCTCGACAGCCGCGCCCAGGCGTTGCTCGCCGATGCCGGGGCGTTGCGCGGGATGGCCGGGCATCGGCATCGCGCGCGCTGGGAAGTGGCCGGGGTGCAGAAACAGCTGGGTCTGTTTGCCGGCTTGCCGAGTCAGGAAGAACCCGATGTGCTGCTGCCCAAGCCGAGCGTCGGCGAGGACTTGCAGGCCGATTACGCGACGCTTGGCACCACCCTGGGGCCGCATCCGTTGGCGCTGCTGCGTGGCGAACTCAAGGCCCGGCGTTGCCGCAGTTCACAGGAATTGCTGGACGTCGAACACGGTCGGCCAGTGAGCATCGCCGGGCTGGTCACCGGGCGTCAGCGACCGGGCACCGCCAGCGGCGTGACGTTCGTCACCCTCGAAGACGAATTCGGCAACGTCAACGTGGTGGTCTGGCGCGATCTGGCCGAGCGTCAGCGTCAGGTGCTGGTCGGCTCGCAACTGCTCAAGGTTGACGGCCGCTGGGAGCGTGAGGGCGAAGTGCGGCACCTGATCGCCGGGCGGCTGAGCGATCTGAGTCCACTGCTCGACGGCATCCGCGTACAGAGCCGCGACTTCCATTAACACCGATCCCCCTGGAGCTGCCGAAGGCTGCGATCTTTTGATCTTGTTTTTAAAAAGCCAAGTCAAAAGATCGCAGCCTGCGGCAGCTCCTACAGGGCGGAATTTGTGGTGTTCGGATCAGCCAATTCATTGGCGTCAAAAAAATCTGTCGCGAATGATGGCACTTTGTCATAATGCCGCCCCTTTTCCTGCTCCCCACCGCTTTGCCGTGCCGGGACACACCGTTTTTTCAGAAGGAATGCACAGTGAGAATGATCTCCCGGATGTTGGTCTCAGGCGTTGCGATTGCCGTGCTCGGCACCCTTGCCAGCTCCCTTGCCGGGTGCGCCACCGAAAGCTCCCGCGCACTGCCGGTGGCCAAGGTCGAGAGCGCCACGCAAGTCTGGACCGGCGTTCGCGTACCGATGGCGGTGGGCAAGTTCGATAACCGCTCCAGCTACATGCGCGGGATCTTCTCCGACGGTGTCGATCGTCTCGGCGGCCAGGCCAAGACCATCCTGATCACGCACTTGCAGCAGACCAACCGTTTCTCGGTACTGGACCGCGACAACATGGGCGAGATCCAGCAGGAAGCCGCGATCAAGGGCCAGGCCCAGCGCCTCAAGGGCGCCGATTACGTGGTCACCGGTGACGTCACCGAGTTCGGCCGCAAGGAAACCGGCGACCACCAACTGTTCGGCATTCTTGGCCGTGGCAAGACCCAGGTCGCCTACGCCAAGGTCAACCTGAACATCGTCAACATCAGCACCTCCGAAGTGGTGTATTCGACGCAGGGCGCCGGCGAGTACGCCTTGTCCAACCGCGAAATCATCGGTTTTGGCGGCACCGTCGCGTACGACTCCACCCTCAACGGCAAAGTCCTCGATCTGGCCATGCGCGAGGCGATCAATCGTCTGGTCGATGGCATGAACGCCGGTGCCTGGAAACCGGCTAACTGATCGTTATTCATTGCAAGGAGCAACACCCCATGAATCTGACTTTGTCGCGGTCGCTGCTGGCCCTGACGCTGGCCGCCAGCGCCTTGCTGGCCGGTTGCAGCAGCCCGAAAACCCTGTACCAGTGGGAAGACTATCAACCGCAGGTCTACGAATACTTCAAAGGCGAAGAGCCGAAGGAAGCGCAGGCCGAAGTGCTGGAGCGCGATCTGCAAAAGATCCGTTCCACCGGCAAGGCTGTGCCGCCGGGCTACCACGCGCATCTCGGACTGCTGTACCTGAGCATGGGCAAGGACGATCAGATGGTGCAGCAATTTCGCACCGAAAAAGCGCTGTTCCCCGAGTCCGGCCCATACATGGATTTTCTGCTTAAAAACGCCAAGACCGGAGACGCCAAATGATCTCGCGCACCCTGAAACTGCTGGCCGCCGGTTTGGCCCTGATCGTACTCGGTGGCTGTGTTGCGCCGAAAACCGTCGACTATTCGGCGTACAAGCAGGCACGGCCGAAGACCATTCTGGTGCTGCCGCCGCTGAACACCTCGCCGGACGTGAAAGCCTCGTACAGCCTGTTGTCGCAAGTAACGTTTCCACTGGCTGAAGCCGGTTACTACGTACTGCCGATCGCGCTGGTGGACGAAACCTTCCGCCAGAACGGTCTGACTACGCCGGATGATATCCATCAGGCTCCGGCGAACAAACTGAAGGAAATCTTCGGCGCCGACGCTGCGTTGTACATCACCGTGACCGAGTACGGTACGCGTTACATGGTCATCAGCAGCGAAACCGCGGTGACCGCTACCGCCAAACTGGTGGACCTGAAGTCCGGCACCACGCTGTGGACCGGTTCGGCGCGGGCGTCGAGCGAAGAGGGCGGTAACAACAGCGGTGGCGGTCTGGTCGGCATGTTGATTACCGCCGCAGTGAAGCAGGTGATCAACAGTTCGACCGACGCCGGGTATCCGATTGCCGGTGTGGCGAGCAATCGTCTGTTGTCGGCCGGTCAGCACGCCGGTCTGTTGTACGGTCCGCGTTCGCCCAAGTACGGTACCGACTGAAGATCAAAAGATCGCAGCCTGCGCCAGCTCCTGCAGGGAAACGCATCCCAAATGCAGGAGCTGCCGCAGGCTGCGATCTTTTTGCATCATGACGGCCTCCCGCTCACTTGACCCCGCCTGACTTGCGATTCATCCCCTGCATCTCGCCACCAAAGGCGATATCCTGCGCCACACTTATCGAAGCAAACAGCGCAAAACTCTGGAACACCGTGTTTGCCTGAGGCTAAAGGAGTGTTCGAATGACCGAGAAGAAACTGGAAACCACGGTCGACCGCGTCTACCAAGGGGTTTACCAGGCGATCAGCAAGCGTTCGCTGCGTCCGGGGATGAAGCTGGGCGAGGCCTCGCTGGCCGAACTGTTCAATGTCAGCCGTACGTCGGTGCGCGCTGCGCTCAAGCAACTGGAGGCTGATGGCCTGGTCACCACCGAGCCCAATAAGGGTGCGTCGGTGTCTTTGCCCAGCGATGAAGAGATCCGCTCGCTGTTCGAAACCCGGCGGCTGATCGAGATCGGCATCGTCACCGAGCTGTGCCGCCGCAAGGACACCGCGGCGATGCAAGACCTGCGCAAACATCTGTTGCTGGAAGATGAAGCCCACGCCGCCGGCGATCATGAACGACTGATCCATCTGCTCGGCGAGTTCCATATCAAACTGGCGCGCAGCCTCAATAATCCGGTGCTGCTGGACTGGTTCCAGAAGCTGATTTCCCGTGCCTCGCTGTACGTTGCCGCACTGGATGACGACAGCCACGAGGCCTGCCGCGACAACGAACATCTGCGCCTGATCGAATACATCGAGGCAGGCGACCAGAACGCCGCCATCGAGCTGACCTGCCTGCACCTCAATGGCGTCGAAAAGGCGATTCTCGACGTCGCTGCGAAGATGAAAACTGGCTACCATCCGCTCAAACACCTGATCGGGGTCTGAACCCGGGGCGCCGCGAGAAATCGGCTATACCTTCAATGAAACCAATGCGACCGACGGCGCTCGAAACACAGGGGCGCTGCGTTCGTTCAGCGTTGCGATATATCGGGCAAACACCACAGGACACCGAGTCAATCGATGCAGTTTTTATCCGATAGCCACGGTTGTGACGGCTGGAAAGGCGAGATGGCCGAACGCATTTGCGCGTTCGACTGGCGCCACACCGAACTCGGCCCGCTCGACACCTGGCCAGCCAGCCTGTGCAGCACTGTGCAATTGATGCTGGCCTCGCCTTTGCCGATGGTCATGCTCTGGGGCCACGCCGGGTACATGATCTACAACGACGCGTACTCGCAGTTTGCCGGTGGCCGCCACCCGTATCTGCTGGGTGCACCCGTGGAACTGGGGTGGCCGGAAGTCGCCGAGTTCAACCGGCACGTGGTCGACACCTGTCTGGCGGGCGGCACCTTGTCCTACCGCAACAAGGAACTGGTGCTGTTGCGCGATGGCGTGCCTGAAGATGTCTGGATGGATCTGTATTACAGCCCGGTGGCCAACGATGATGGCGTGCCTTCCGGGGTGATGGCGATGGTGGTCGAGACCACCGAGCTAGTGCGCTCCGAACAATTGCGTCAGGCCGCTGAAGACGCCTATCGCGCCGATAACGAACGGGTGCGTCTGGCGCTGAATGCCGGGGCGTTGCTCGGCTCGTTTGTCTGGGATGTGAAGAACAATGTGTTGTCGGCGGACGAGCGTTTCGCTCGCACGTTTTCGTATCCGCCGGAGCAGGATCTGAGCAACCTGCCGCAATCCTTGACTGAGTCGCGGATTCACCCGGATGACCTGGCGTGGGTGCAGGACCGGGTCAATCATTCGCTGCACACCGGTGAGCCGTACAACGCCGAGTACCGCGTGTTACGGGCCGACGGCAGCTATCTGTGGGTACTTGCCAGCGGCGCATGCGAGTTTGACGAGCAAGGCAAGCCGCTCCGTTTCCCCGGGGTGTTGATCGACATCCATGAACGCAAGATCGCCGAAGAATCCCTGCTCAAATTCACGCGCAACCTGGAGCAGCGGGTGGCCAGTGAAGTGGATGCCCGGCTGGCGGCGGAAGAGCAATTGCGCCAGTCGCAAAAACTTGAAGCCATCGGCGGACTCACTGGCGGCGTGGCCCACGATTTCAACAACCTGCTACAAGTGATTGCCGGCAACCTGCATTTGCTGGCGCGGCATGAGCCGGACAATGCCAACGTGCAACGCCGGGTCAGCGCCTCGCTGGCAGCGGTGGAACGCGGTGCGAAACTGTCGTCGCAATTGCTCGCTTTTGCCCGGCGCCAACCGTTGTCGCCGGCGGTGTGCGATCCGCGGCAGATCTTCGACGGCGTCGGCGAATTGCTCCAGCGTGCGCTGGGCGAAACCATTCAGATCGACGTGCAATTGCCGCAGGAACCGTGGCACATCAACGTCGACCGCAATCAGCTGGAAAACGCCATTCTCAATCTGGCGATCAACGCCCGGGACGCGATGAAAGGCGAGGGCACGATTGTCCTCAGCGCCATCAATACGCGGCTGGACAGCACTTTTTGCGCAGGCAAAGGCATCGTCGCCGGCGATTTCGTACGGGTGATGGTCAGCGACAGTGGCGTCGGCATTGCGCCTCAAATGCTCGAGCAAGTGTTCGAGCCGTTCTTCACCACCAAGGCTGACGGCCAGGGCACCGGGCTCGGTTTGAGCATGGTGTTCGGTTTCGTCAAACAAAGTGGTGGCCATGTCGAGATCGACAGCACCGTGGGCGAAGGCACGCGGGTGCAACTGTACTTTCCGCGCAGCCTGCGTCCGGTCCTTGATGAGACGCCGAGTATCGACAAGCAACAGGGCGGCGGCCACGAGACCATTCTGGTGGTCGAGGACAACGACGCGGTGCGCGCCTCGGCCGTGGAATTGCTGCGCGAAGAAGGTTATCGCGTGTTGACCGCCGGTAATGGCGACGTGGCGATGCAGAGGCTGCTGGAAGGTATCGAAGTGGATCTGATTTTCACCGACGTGGTGATGCCGGGGCTGATCAAAAGCTCCGATCTGGCGGCATGGGCCAAGGTGCAGGTACCGCCGGTGGCGGTGCTGTTCACCTCTGGCCACACCCGCGACATCATTTCGCGCAACCACCAGTTGAGCCCGGACACGCACCTGCTGAGCAAACCGTATGGCCCGGAGTCACTGTTGCAGATGATTCGATCGGTGCTCAGTGCCTAGCTGGCCAATTCCCGATTCTCTGTGGCGAGGGGATTCATCCCCGATGGAGTGCGCAGCACTCCCCTGCATTTTTCCAGCTATATGGCATTTGCAGTGACTGCGCCGGCTGCGCCGCCGATCGGGGATAAATCCCCTCACCACAGGGCTCAGCTTCGCCCCTAATTTTTTCTGCAGGGACAGCCAATGACTTCCAAGCGTAATTCCAAAGCACCTACCGGCATGGTCCGGGTGCGTGGCGCCCGTGAGCACAACCTGAAGAACGTCGACGTCGACATCCCCCGCGATGCGCTGGTGGTGTTTACTGGCGTTTCCGGTTCGGGCAAGTCGTCGCTGGCCTTTTCGACCTTGTACGCCGAAGCCCAACGGCGCTATTTCGAATCGGTGGCGCCGTACGCGCGGCGCCTGATCGATCAGGTCGGTGTGCCGGATGTCGATTCCATCGAAGGCTTGCCGCCCGCCGTGGCTTTGCAACAACAGCGCGGTACGCCGAGCACGCGGTCGTCGGTGGGCAGCGTGACCACCTTGTCCAGCCTGATCCGCATGCTGTATTCCCGCGCCGGCAGTTATCCGTCAGGGCAACCGATGCTCTATGCCGAGGATTTTTCACCGAACACGCCGCAGGGCGCCTGTCCTGAGTGCCACGGCCTTGGCCGGGTCTACGAAGTGACCGAAGCGCTGATGGTGCCCGATCCGAACCTGACCATCCGCCAACGCGCCGTGGCGTCCTGGCCGCTGGCGTGGCAAGGGCAGAACCTGCGCGACATTCTTGTGACCATGGGCATCGACGTCGACATTCCGTGGAAGAAACTGCCGAAAAAACAGCGCGACTGGATTCTGTTCACCGAAGAAACGCCCACCGTGCCGGTGTACGCCGGGCTGACCCCGGAGGAAACCCGGGTCGCGCTCAAACGCAAGATGGAACCGAGTTATCAGGGCACCTTCACCGGCGCCCGCCGTTACATCCTGCACACCTTCACCCACTCGCAAAGTGCGCTGATGAAGAAGCGCGTTGCGCAATTCATGCTCGGCAGCCCGTGCCCGTTGTGTGACGGCAAGCGCCTCAAGCGTGAAGCGTTGTCGGTGACCTTTGCCGGTTACGACATTGGCGAGTTGTCGCAGATGCCGTTGCTGCAAGTCGCCGAAGTATTGAAGCCCGTGGCTGCGGCGACGTATCTGGAACAGGCCGAGGAAAGCGGTGAAACCCTCAGCCATGCGCAAACCCGCGAGGCGCGTCAGCAACGCGTCGCCCACGGTGCCAGTGGCCACGCCAGCGCGCCGGACGTACGCCACACGCCGAACCTGTCGCTGGAAAAGCGTCTGGCGGCGCAGCGCATTGCCGAGGACTTGCTGGAACGGGTGAGCACCCTGACCGATCTGGGCCTTGGTTACCTGGCGCTGGAGCGCAGCACGCCGACCTTGTCGTCCGGTGAGCTGCAGCGCCTGCGTCTGGCGACGCAATTAGGCTCGCAGCTGTTCGGCGTGATCTACGTGCTCGACGAGCCGTCCGCCGGCCTGCACCCAGCCGATGGCGAGGCGCTGTTCGAAGCCTTGCAGCGCTTGAAGGCCGACGGCAATACGCTGTTTGTGGTCGAGCACGATCTGGAAACCATGCGCCGCGCCGACTGGCTGATCGATGTCGGCCCGGCGGCGGGCGAGAAGGGCGGGCAAGTGTTGTACAGCGGCCCGCCAGCGGGCTTGGCCGAGATCGACGAATCGCAGACCCGCGCCTATCTGTTTGCCGAGAGCCAGCGGCAGACCCGCACCGCGCGCAAGCCGACCGGTTGGCTGAAACTTGACGGGATCAGCCGCAATAACCTGCACAACCTCAGCGCTGAATTTCCGCTGGGCTGTTTTACCTCGGTGACCGGGGTTTCCGGTTCGGGCAAGTCGAGCCTGGTCAGTCAGGCGTTGCTGGAACTGGTCGGTGCGCAACTCGGCCGGCCGGTTATTGAAGAGGCGCAGGAAGCACTCAGTCTCGAAGACGACGCGCCGCAGGCCAGCAGCGGTCAGGTGACTTCAGGGCTGGAGTCGATCAAACGACTGGTGCAGGTCGATCAGAAGCCGATTGGCCGTACGCCGCGTTCGAATCTGGCGACCTACACCGGGTTGTTTGACAACGTCCGCAAACTGTTCGCCGCCACCCTCGAGGCACGGGCGGCCGGGTACGACGCCGGGCAGTTCTCCTTCAACGTCGCCAAGGGCCGTTGCCCGACCTGCGAGGGTGAGGGATTTGTCAGCGTTGAATTGCTGTTTATGCCGAGCGTGTATGCACCGTGTCCGACCTGTCATGGCGCGCGGTACAACCCGCAGACGTTGATGATTCAGTGGCAAGGCCTGAGCATTGCGCAGGTGCTGCAACTGACCGTGGATGAGGCGGTCGAGGTGTTCGGCGAACAACCGACAATTCGCCGTTCGCTGGAGGTGCTGCGAGACATCGGCCTCGGTTATCTGCGGCTCGGGCAGCCCGCCACCGAGCTGTCCGGTGGCGAGGCGCAGCGGATCAAACTGGCAACCGAACTGCAGCGCAATCAGCGCGGCGCGACCTTGTATGTGCTGGATGAACCGACCACCGGTTTGCATCCGCGGGATGTCGATCGGCTGCTGGAACAACTGGACAACCTGGTGACGGCAGGGCACACGGTCATCGTGGTCGAGCATGAAATGCGCGTGGTAGCGCAGAGTGACTGGGTGATCGACATCGGCCCGGGGGCCGGGGATCAGGGCGGCCGGATTGTCGTGGCCGGCACACCGCAGAAAGTCGCAACGAGCAAGAAGAGCCGAACCGCGCCGTTTCTGGCCCGGGCCTTGAGCCGATAGCCCACCGGTTCTGCGGTGTGCACAAGGCTGATGATCAACAAAAACGTTGTGGGAGCTGGCTTGCCAGCGATAGTGGAATGTCAGGCAATGAGAGGCTGAATGTGCCGACGCCATCGCGGGCAAGCCCGCTCCCACAGGTTTTTGCGGTGTTCACAACACCTGCGGACGGCATCAGTCCAGTGGGAGTTGGCTTGCCAGCGAAAGCGGTGTGTCAGGCAATAGAGAGGCTGGATGTACCGATGCCTTCGCGAGCAGGCTCGCTCCCACAGGATTTTGTGGTGTGCACAAAAATCTGCGGATGACTCCCGTCCTGTGGGAGCCAGCAGGCTGGTGATGGCGTTGTGTCAGGCGCCATCAAGCGTGCGCCGGACCTTGTCCAGCAGTTCGCTGATCTGGAATGGCTTGACCAGCATTTCCATGCCGCTGCCCAGAAATACCTGGCGATTGATCGCGGTCTCGGCATAACCGGTCATGAACAGAATCGGCAGGTTTTCGCGCCAGCCCCGCGCCACGTCCGCCAGTTCGCGACCGCTCATGCGCGGCAGGCCAACATCGCTCAGCAACAGGTCGATGGTCGGATCATTCTGCAAGCGCTCCAGTGCGGTTTCGATATCCGCCGCCTGGGTGCAGCGGTAACCCGCATCCTCCAGCACTTCGGTGACGAACATGCGCACCGCCGGCATGTCTTCGACAATCAGGACATGCTCACCGGCGCCCTGCGGATCCACCTTCGGCGCCGGGATATCGGCCCCGGTCGGGTCGTTGGTCGCCGGCAGCATGAGGGTCACTTCGGTACCGCGCCGTGCCACGCTGCGAATGTGCGCATCGCCGCCGGACTGGCGGGCGAAACCGTAGATCGTCGACAGCCCCAGACCGGTCCCCTGACCCAGCGGTTTGGTGGTGAAGAACGGATCGAACACTTTGTCGATCACACTGTGCTCGATACCGGTGCCGTCATCGCGCACCGACAGCGCCACATACGCACCATCGGCCAGGTTCGGGTCGCCGTGGGAATATGCCGCATAGGTGTTGACCCAGATATTGCCGCCCCTGGGCAGCGCATCCCGGGCATTGATCACCAGATTCAGCACCGCGCTTTCCAGTTGCACCGGGTCGACCAGGGCAATCGCCGGTTTGTTGGTCAGCTCCAGTTTGAGCGTGATGCGTTCACCGATGGTGCGCATCAGCAACTCTTCCAGCGAGCGCACTTGCTCATTGATGTCTACCGGTCGGGTATCCAATGGCTGTTGGCGAGCGAAGGCCAGCAGGCGATGAGTGAGTGACGCGGCACTCATCGCCGAATTCAGTGCGGCTTCGGCGTAGAACTGCACCTTGTCCGGACGCGCATCAGCCACGCGTTTCTGGATCAGTTCCAGACTGGTGATGATCCCGGTCAGCAGATTGTTGAAGTCGTGGGCAATGCCTCCGGTGAGCTTGCCCAGCGCGTCCATTTTCTGCACTTGCAGCAGCTGCGATTCGGCACGCACGCGCTCGGCGACTTCCTTGGCCAGTTGTGTGGTGGTGTCGTCCAGCTGTGCCAGGTGCGAGCGTTCGCGGTGGCGATGCTCGGTGACGTCTTCGACGAATACCAGGCTGAGCTGCGGCGTGCGGTACGGCGAAATCTGCCACTCGGTTTCGCGAATCTCGCCCTGTACGCGCATGTTCAACGTGCCTTTCCAGCGCTCGCCATCGACCAGTCGCAGGCGCAACTCGTCGAGGATCGCGCCCTGGTCAGCGTCGAAGCATTCGCTGAGGGTGTGCGGGTTGCGGTTGTCCTGAATCATTTGCGTGAAGGCGTGGTTGCATTCATGCACTTTCAGGTTGGCATCGAGCACGGCAATCGGTGCCGAGACATTGACGAAAATCTCACGGAACCGAGCCTCGCTCTCACGCAGCGCATTTTCGGTATCACGCACTCGCAGCAGGGTGCGCAGGGTCGCCAACAGCACGTCCGGGTCCACCGGGTGAATCAGGTAGGCATCGGCCCCGGCGTCCAGCCCGGTGATGATGTCGCCGGTCTGGATCGACGCGGCAGACACGTGGATCACCGGCAGCAGCGCGGTGTGTGCATCGGCCCGCAGGATGCGCACGATATCGAAACCGCTCATGTCCGGCAGATTGACGTCGAGGATCAGGGCATCGAGCGCTTCGCTGGCGATCAGCGTCAGGCCCTCGTTGCCGGTACCGGCCTCCAGCACCTCATAGCCATGGCGCTCCAGACGCCGGCGCAAGGCGTAGCGAGTGGCGACGTTGTCGTCGACGATCAACAGACGGATGTCACGTTTCATCGACATTCTCCAGGGCGAGCGCCAGTGGAATGATCACGAAAAAGGTCGAGCCGACACCCGGCGTGCTGTCCATTCCGACTTCGCCGCCGAGCAGGGCGGCGAAGCGCTTGCACAGCGACAAGCCGAGACCGGTGCCGCGCAGGCGTTTCTGCAATGGCGAGTCGACCTGAGAAAAGTCCTCGAACAATGCACCATGCAGCTCCGGCGCGATACCGATGCCGGTGTCGCTGACGGCAAAACGTACTCTGTCCGCACCTTCCAGGCGCGCCGAGACCCGGACTTCGCCACGGGTGGTGAATTTCAGCGAGTTGGAAATGAAATTGCGCAGGATCTGCGCGAGTTTCTTGTCGTCGGTGTACAGGCGCGGCAATCCGACCGGCTCTTCGAAAATCAGATCAACCGCCGACGCATCGACGATCGGCCGGAACATGCCGCGCAACGCGCTGAACAGATCGAACATGTCGAACCATGCCGGAGAAATACTGATTCGTCCGGCTTCGATTTTTGCCAGATCGAGCAAGTCATCGACCATGTCGCTCAGTTCCCGGGCGGCGCTGCTGACGAACGCCACTTGTTTGTGCTGCTCGGGGCTGAGCGGGCCGTCGAGCTCGTCGGCGAGCAGACTGTTGACGCTCAGGATCGAACCCAGCGGCGTGCGGAACTCGTGGCTCATGTACGACAGGAAACGGCTTTTCAGATCCGAAGCCTGGCGCAGTTGTTCGGCCTGGGTGTCGAGCTCGGCGTAAAGCGCAAGCACGCCCTGGTTGGTTTCGTCGAGTTCGTCGCGCAGGGCGGCGGTCTCGCTTTGCAACTGGGCGATCAGCGCAGCCTGCTCCGCCGCGTTCAGGGTGGGCGACTCAGCCATGGGCGGCCTCCAGGGCAACGACCAGCACCGTTACGTCGTCGCGTCCGCGACAGAAGTCGCGGTGCAGGACGCTGGCTATCACGGCGGGATGGCGGTGCACCAGACCGGGGTAGTCTTGAAGATTCCAACGGGACTGCAGGCCGTCGCTGTACATGATCAATAGATGTCCGTTCACGTGAGCATAGTCAAAGGGCTGGGCTTTCCGGTATTGGCCGCCGACGATCCCCGGATGAGAGGCCAGCCCGCGCGACTTGTCGGCGGTGATCAGGCTGGCGCCGATGTTGCCAACGCCAGTAAAGGTCAAGCTGTCACGGGCGGCATTGTACTGGGCGAACGCGGCGGCGCCGCCACGGCTGCCGATCATGTCGCGGTGCATATCCTCCATCAGCAGCACCGGGCTGGCGAACGGGCTCTGGGCGAACACCTGTTCGCCGGCCTTGGCCGCCCGTTCGGCGTCTTCACCGTGGCCTAGGCCGTCGATGATCAGCGCACTGACGTTGGCACCGTTGTACGCCAGGTGCCAGGCGTCGCCGCACGCCGGATCGTTGTGCAGTGAGTGCTGGCTGACGCCGTAACGCAGGTCGGGCTGACGGTCTGCGCGTGGATACAAACGCGCCAGTAGCACCGCGCCACGGGTGTCGGCATAAGCGTCAAATACTTCGGTCTGGCGCGCCACGGCGCCCAGCCCGATGCCCTGGGTGCCGCCGGTGGAAAAGCCATCGGTCAGGCACGCGTCCAGGTCAAAGCCTTGAGCGCGATCGACCGCAAGCATTTCGATGCCGAAGCCGCCGATTCGCGGTAGCAGCCGCAGATGAAACTCGCCACGGCTGGCATGCTTGAGCACATTACTGGCCAGTTCCGTGGCGACCAGCGCCACACGTCCGGCTTCGGTCGCATCGAAGCCATGTTGCTCGGCGAGCCGTTGCGCGGTGCGCCGGGCGTGGCCGATCTGGCTGCTGTCTTCGATCAGCAGCACCTGGGTCAGTGACCCAGCGATATTCATGTCCATCGGGTGATCGTTATTCGAGTGCCCTTGCCGGGCTCGGTGTCCAGTTCGAATTCATCGACCAGCCGTTTCGCGCCCGTAAGCCCCAGGCCCAGACCGCTGCCGGAGGTCCAGCCATCGGTCATCGCCAGTTTGATGTCGGGAATGCCCGGGCCTTCATCGCGGAAGGTCAGGCGCAGGCCGACACGAGCGTTTTCGTCGAGGATCTGCCAGTCCATGTCGCCGCCACCGCCATAGACCATGGTGTTGCGCGCCAGCTCTGAAACGGCCGTCACCAGTTTGGTCAGGTCGATCAGCCGCATGCCGCATTCGGTGGCCAGTTTGCGCGCCGTCTGCCGGGCGAGCACCACGTCCTGCTCGATGCTGATCGGTTGAGTACCGCTGCTGCGCACGGTCATTGTTGGCGTACTCGTTCCTGCAGCAGTTTCATTCCGCGCTCGACGTTCAGCGCGGTGCTGACGCCGGGCAGGGTCAGGCCGAGCTCGACCAGAGTGATCGCCACGGCGGGTTGCATGCCTACCAGCATGGTTTCGGCATCCATGATTTTTGACAGGCCGGAGATGGTGCCGATCATCCGCCCGATGAACGAGTCGACCATGTCCAGCGCCGAGATGTCGATCAACACACCGCGCGCCGACGTCCTGCTGATGCGCTCGGACAGGTCGTCCTGCAGGGTCAGGGCCAGTTGGTCATGCATGTCGACCTGGATGGTGACGAGCAGAAAGTCACCCATTTGAAGAATCGGAATACGCTCCATCGGCTCAGACCGCTTTGCCGAGGCTGATGCCCAGGCGAGTGAGCGCGAGTTTCAATGCATCGGCCAGATTGGCCTTGGTGACCACGCCTTGCAGGTCCAGGCCCAAGTGCACGATGGTCTGGGCGATCTGCGGACGCACGCCGCTGATGATGCAGTCGGCGCCCATCAGGCGAATCGCGGTCACGGTTTTCAGCAGGTGTTGCGCGACCAGGGTGTCCACGGTGGGGACGCCGGTGATGTCGATGATGGCGATTTCCGAACCGGTGTCGACGATGCGTTGCAGCAGGGACTCCATCACCACCTGGGTGCGTTGCGAATCCAGGGTACCGATCATCGGCAGCGCCAGCACGCCATCCCACAGCTTGACCACTGGCGTGGAGAGCTCCAGCAATTCTTCCTGTTGACGTTTGATCACCGCTTCGCGGGACTTCTGGAAGGTACGGATGGTGTGCATGCCGAAGGCGTCGAACAGTTCGGAAATCTCCCAGAGTTGTTCGGCCAGCAGTGCCGGTTGTTCGCGATAGTGACTTTGCAGCAAGGCAAACAGCGGGCCTTTGAGCGCGAAAATGAAGCTGGCGGTCTGTTGCGAATCCTGACCGAGCAGGGCGCGGCTATGGGACAGCTTTTCGAGGAACTGGCGGGTGGCTTCCCAACCCGGCGCATTGATGTTGGTGCCGTTGTCATCCTGCAGGCCATTGATGACCAGTTGCAGGAAGTCGCTGGTCTGTTGTTGCAGGTCATGGTCCTTGAGATTGCGGGTGGCGCCGCTGGCTTCCAGGCCGTTGATCCATTCGCTCAGCAGTTGGGGTTGTTTGTTTTTCATCGCATCGAATGTGCTGTTCTGCAGTGCTGCCATGTGCCTGTTGCTCCGTAGCGTATCGGGGCCGGTTCTGTAAAAAATGACCGGTGCGAAGTCAGTGACCTTTGCCGTTCAAAATAGTTGTTCCATTGCGCAAGGATATTTTTGATCTGGCGCAAGAAAGGCCCCGGTAACTCTAGTCGGGATGGCCGCATCTGGCGGTTTTTTGCGCGCCGGGCGTGCGCAGGGTGCGGGGCGCAGAATGAAAAAAGCCGCATCGGCAGGATGCGGCTTTGTGGGGCAGTCGCGCGGATTACTTGCTTGGGTGCTTGGCCTGCAGCTCTTTGGCGGCCGTCAGGTGTTTTTCCAGCGCCGGCAACATCTTCTGCGCGAAGGCTTTCAATTCCGTGGCGCCCTTGACCTTATCGTCGGTCACCGTGTTCGCTTCTTTCTTGAACAATTCGATGGTTTCTTCGTGGGCTTTGACCTGATTGTTGGCGTAGGCGGCGTCGAAGGACTCATCGCGCATGTCGAGGATCTTCTCCTTGGCCTGCTTGACCAGGGTGGTGCTGTCCGGCACCTCGATGTCATTGGCCTTGGCGATGCTCGCCAGTTCATCGTTGGCCTTGCCGTGGTCGGTGATCATCATGTTGGCGAAGGCCTTGATGTCGGCCGACTGGCTTTTTTCCAGGGCCAGGCGGCTGGTCTCGATCTCCGCAATGCCGCCGGCTGTGGCATTGTCGACGAAACTGTTGGAAGTGGCGGCAAAGGCACTGCCCATGCCGCTGCTCAACGCGACAGCCAGAACGAGGTGACGCAGGTTGAATCCGTCCATTGGTATTTCTCCACACAGGTTTTTGTTGACGTTATGCAATGGAGGCAATGGCGCGGGCAAAGGTTTGATCGCGTTTACGACAGGGCGACGAACGGCCACCGCTGGTCTGACAGGTGGTCGACAGAACCCCTCAACCGAGGCCATTCTGATAAAGGCTGACGCCATCGGTCGCGTTGGCTGCCGATCAACTGACGGAGGTGTTCCATGCCGGTGACTCATGACCTGTATCAGGATTTGAAGCTAACGAAGGAAGAGGTCCAGCAAAAACGCTCCGAGGATCCATTTCTGGATGCACTGATCAACAAGTATTCCGAGGCGGACGCCGACGTCGTCAAGGCCGAGACGGCAACCTCGGATGCGCCCAGCGATGACACATTGAAAAAACTCAAAGAAAAACGCCTGCAGGTCAAAGACAAGATCGTCGCCCAGTTGCAGGCTCGATCCTGACCGTCAGTCGCTTCACCGCTGCGCGATGGTGAAATGACTGAACGCCGCCCCCGACCGGCACCTCGAATGTACAGAGTCTTCACTTAGCGACTCTTTGCGAGGTGCCACATGAACACACCCAGATTTCCCAGTGAAGAGCAGGGCGCTTTCGACCCGGTGCCCACGCATCCGGAACCCGATAGCCCGGCACACACCACAAGTCATCCAGAAGAGCCGGATGATGATCTTCCTGAAGACGAAGATCCGGATACGTTCGACCGATCCGGCAATTGACAGGCCCTAAGCGCTGGCAAGCCGGTTATCGCAGGGGATGTGTCGTTTAGTGGCGTCGGGACATTTGCCACTTGGCAGCACAAGCGTGCCGCTCGGGCGTTTCGCGGCTACAATGCGCGCCTTGACCGTGACCGCCTGACTAAAAAAACTATGTCCTTGCCCAAGCATCACCTGGAACTGCTCAGCCCCGCCCGTGACGTGGCCATCGCCCGTGAAGCCATCCTGCACGGCGCCGACGCCGTGTACATCGGTGGCCCGAGCTTCGGCGCGCGCCACAACGCCTGCAACGAAGTGAGTGAAATCGCCGAACTGGTGGAGTTTGCCCGCCGTTATCACGCGCGCATTTTCACCACCATCAACACCATTCTGCATGACAACGAACTGGAGCCGGCCCGCAAGCTGATCCACCAGTTGTACGACGCCGGCGTCGACGCGCTGATCGTTCAGGATCTGGGCGTAATGGAGCTGGACATCCCGCCGATCGAGCTGCATGCCAGCACCCAGACCGACATCCGCACTCTGGAGCGGGCGAAGTTCCTCGATCAGGCCGGTTTCTCGCAACTGGTGCTGGCCCGTGAGCTGAACCTGAAAGAAATCCGCGCCATCGCCGATGAAACCGATGCCGCCATCGAGTTCTTCATCCACGGCGCGCTATGCGTGGCGTTCTCCGGGCAGTGCAACATTTCTCACGCGCAGACCGGGCGCAGCGCCAACCGTGGCGACTGCTCCCAGGCCTGCCGTCTGCCGTACACCCTCAAAGACGAAAAGGGTGGCGTGATCGCCTACGAAAAACACCTGCTGTCGATGAAGGACAACAACCAGAGCGCCAACATCCGCGCGCTGGTCGAGGCCGGTGTGCGCTCGTTCAAGATCGAAGGTCGTTACAAGGACATGGGCTATGTGAAGAACATCACGGCCTATTACCGCCAGCGCCTCGACGACGTGCTCGAAGACCGTCCGGATCTGGCCCGCGCTTCCAGCGGCCGCACCGCGCATTTCTTCCTGCCGGACCCGGAAAAGACCTTCCACCGTGGCAGCACCGACTACTTCGTCACCGATCGCAAGATCGACATCGGCGCGTTCGACTCGCCGACCTTCACCGGCCTGCCCGTGGGCACCGTCGAGAAAGTCGGCAAGCGTGACATGCAGGTGGTGACGCAGGAGCCGCTGTCCAACGGCGATGGCCTCAACGTGCTGGTCAAGCGTGAAGTGGTGGGTTTCCGCGCCAACATCGCCGAGCCGAAGGGCGAGTTCGAAGAAGACGGCGAGAAGCGCTACCGCTACCGCGTCGAGCCGAACGAAATGCCCGAAGGCCTGTACAAGCTGCGCCCGAACCATCCGCTCAATCGCAACCTCGACCACAACTGGCAACAGGCACTGCTGAAGACCTCCGCCGAACGCCGCGTGGCCCTGAGCTGGGTGGCGCGCCTGCGTGAAGAGCAGCTGGAACTGACTGCCACCAGTGAAGAGGGCATCAGCGCCAGCGTGACCCTGAACGGCCCGTTCGGTGTGGCCAACAAGCCGGAGCAGGCGCTGGAGCAATTGCAGGATCTGCTCGGCCAGCTCGGCACTACCCAATATCACGCCATCGACGTGAAACTGGACGCACCGCAGGCGTTCTTCATCCCGAACTCGCAGCTCAAAGCCTTGCGCCGTGAAGTCATCGAAGCCCTGACCGCCGCCCGCGTTGCGGCGCACCCGCGTGGCAGCCGCAAGGCCGAAACCACGCCGCCGCCGGTGTACCCGGAGTCGCACCTGTCGTTCCTGGCCAACGTCTACAACCAGAAGGCCCGCGACTTCTATCACCGTCACGGCGTGAAGCTGATCGATGCGGCCTACGAGGCGCACGAAGAGGCCGGTGAAGTGCCGGTGATGATCACCAAGCACTGCCTGCGTTTCTCGTTCAACCTGTGCCCGAAACAGGCCAAGGGCGTGACCGGCGTGCGCACCAAAGTCGCGCCGATGCAGCTGATTCACGGCGACGAAGTGCTGACCCTGAAGTTCGACTGCAAGCCGTGCGAGATGCACATCATCGGCAAGATGAAAGGCCACATCCTCAACATGCCGCAACCGGGCAGCGTGGTGGGCCACATCAGCCCGGAAGACCTGCTGAAAACCATCCCGCGCGCGCCACACTGAGTGACGGGCGGGCGTGGCGCTACGGTGTCACGCCTGCTCGGGCTCGCGCTCCGCGAGGTCTTCGAGCAAGTCGGCTGACGGTACAAAAAACAATCCTCCGGTAACCGCCGTGCTGAAGTCCAGCAAACGGTCGTAGTTGCCGACGGGTTTGCCGACAAACATGTTCTCCAGCATCTGCTCGATCGGTTCCGGCGAGCGCGCGTAACCGATGAAATAAGTGCCGAACTCGCCAGCCCCCGGGCGGCCGAACGGCATGTTGTCGCGCAGGATCTTCTGCTCCTGGCCGTCCTTGGTGATGGTGGTCAGGGCGCTGTGGGAGTTGCTCGGCTTGACCTCCTCACCGAGTTCGATGTCAGCCAGCTTGGTGCGGCCGATCACCTTTTCCTGAGCTTCGACGCTCAGTGCATTCCAGGCCTCCATCTTGTGCAGGTACTTCTGCACCAGCACATAGCTGCCGGATTCGAACGCCGGATCTTCGTTGCCGATCAGCGTGAAGTGATCGGCCTTGCGGCCCACCGGGTTCTCGGTGCCATCAACGAAACCGATGATGCTGCGCATGTCGAAGTAGCGGAAACCCTGCACCTCATCGACTACCGTGGTTGCGCCGTTGAGTGCGCTGCACAACTGCGTAGCCAGTTCGAAACACAGGTCCATCTGCTCGGCACGGATGTGCAGCAGAATGTCCCCCGGCGTCGCCACCGCACGGCGGCCCTCGACGCCGAACTCACGAAACGGATGCAGCGAGGCCGGGCGCGGGCTGCCGAACAGGGTGTCCCAGGCGCTGGCGCTGAAACCGCAGACACATGACAAGTTGCCGTTGGGCACACGTTTGCCGACCGAACGGGTGAGGGCGGCGATGTCGCCGCACCAGCCGCGCACCTGACTGGCTGCATCGTTCCCGGGCAGCAACGTGGCGACGATGAAGATCGCGCTGCTGGTAATGGGGTTGCAGATCGCTTGCGGCTCGGGGGTATCCATTGCTGAGGTCATCGTCGGTTCCATATGCGCGGGGCCAAGGTCGGCGCTCAGTATGAAACCAAAAACGTTTCATCGGTATCTCAGAAACGATCCAGTCGATAGGCCTCCTGTGCCGGCAAGCCAGCGTTTGCCGAAGGGGATATCAGCTGCGCGACCATCTGCGCCGTCACCGCCGCCTGCGTCAGACCCAAATGCTGATGACCGAAGGCGAGCAGCACCTTGCCGTCGCAAACCTGGTCGATGACCGGCAGCGAGTCCGGCAGCGACGGGCGAAAGCCCATCCACGGCGTCGCGTCCTCCGCGCTCAAATCATGACGGAACAAACCTTTGCTCAAACGGTGCAACTGCCAGGCGCGCTGCATGAACGGCGGGCGCTGCAGGCCGGCGAACTCCACGGTACCGGCCAGGCGCAGGCCGCCGGTCATTGGCGTCATGATGAACTTGCGCTCCAGCGAGGTGACGGCGAACGGCAGGCGCCCTTGCTCATGCGGCAACATCAGGTGATAGCCGCGTTCGGTGTCCAGCGGCACCTGCTTGCCGGTCAGCGCGGCGGTGAGCTTCGCCGAATGCGCACCACAGGCGATCAGCACCTGCCGCGCGCTGAAACGCCCCTGATCGGTAAGCAACGACACGCCATGCGCCTGCAACTGGCCGCCCTGAACTTCCTGCTGAATGAACTGCACGCCGGCCGTTTTCGCCGCACTCACCAGTTCACACACCACCTGATACGGGTCGAGAAAGTGCCCGGTGCGCGGGTAGAACAATCCGCCCTGAATCTGTTCGCTGAGCTGCGGCGCACTTTCTCGCACGGCGCTGGCCGACCAGAAATCCACCGGCACCTGTTGCTGACGCATGCGCGCCTGCAAGGCGTCGACGGCTTGTCGCGATTCGACGCGCTCGAAGACCAGCAGCGAGCCGTCCTCCTTGAGCAGGTCGGGGCGGGCGATGCTGTGCAGCAAGCGCTTCCAGGCGTCGAGGCTGCTTTCATTTAGCGCGCGCAAGCCGGCTACGGTGCGCTGAAACGGCGCCGGGCGCAGGTTCAGCAACAGACGGGTGAACCACGGCACGGCGCACGGCAGGTATTTCCAGTCCAGGCGCAGCGGGCCCATCGGGTCCATCAGCATCGCCGGCAGACGCTTGAGGATCGACGCGTCGGCAATCGGAAACACCTGCTCGGTGGCCAGGTGCCCGGCGTTGCCGAACGAGGCGCCATGACCGGGCGGCTGCTTGTCGATGACCACCACCCTTTTACCCTGACGCGCCAGTTGCAGAGCGCAGGCGACGCCGATGATGCCGGCACCGATCACCGCGATATCGGCGTGGTCCGCTGTGAGGTTGTCAGGCATGTTCAGGCTTCCCTCAGGCCGTCGAGCAAGCGCCGCAAGTGCAGCGGATTTGCCTGTTTCAGCGGCTGCGGCAGCAGGCTGTCGGGGAAATCCTGATAACACACCGGACGCAGGAAGCGCAGGATCGCCGCCGTGCCGACCGAAGTGCTGCGCGAATCCGAGGCGGCCGGGAACGGCCCGCCATGCACCATCGCGTCACACACTTCGACCCCGGTCGGCCAGCCGTTGACCAGCAGACGTCCGGCCTTGCGCTCCAGTGTCGGCAACAAGGCCCGGGCTTGATCCAGATCGGCGTCATCCAGGTGCAGGGTGGCGGTCAACTGGCCTTCGAGGTGTTCGCAGATCTGACGGATTTCATCGTCGTTGGCGCATGGCACGATCAGCGATGCCGAGCCGAATATTTCACCTTGCAGACGCCCGTCAGCGATGAAGTCTTGCGCCGGAGTGACGAACAATTGCGCCTGACATTGGTTCGGCCCTTCAGCCGCGCGGCCGCTGGCCACGCGTTGCGCCTGCGGATGTTCGGCCAGCGCGCCGACGCCTGTTTCATAGGCGCGGAAGATCCCCGGCGTGAGCATGGTCTGCGCGGGGCTGCGCTGGATCAGCTCGGCGGCCGCTGCGATGAAAGCGTCCAGTGCCGTCCCTTGGCGAGCGATGACCAGCCCGGGATTGGTGCAGAACTGCCCGGCGCCCTGAGTCAGCGAGGCGACAAAACCCTGCGCCAACGCCTCACCGCGAGCGGCGAGCGCTGCGGGAAACAGCAGCACCGGATTGATCGAACTCATTTCCGCGTACACCGGAATCGGTTCCGGCCGCGCTTGCGCCGCTCGGCTCAGGGCGAGGCCGCCACTGCGCGACCCGGTGAAGCCCACGGCCTTGATGCGCCAATCGCTGACCAGCGCAATTCCCACTTCATTGCCGGAACCGAACAGCAGGGAGAACACACCCTCGGGCAACGCGCACTTTTTCACCGCGCGCGTCAGCGCCTGACCGACCAGCTCACTAGTGCCGGGATGCGCGCTGTGCGCCTTGACGATCACCGGGCAACCGGCGGCCAGCGCCGAAGCGGTGTCGCCGCCCGCCACGGAGAACGCCAGCGGAAAATTACTTGCACCAAACACGGCCACCGGCCCCAGCGCGATCTGCCGCTGGCGCAGATCAGAACGGGGCAGTGGCTGGCGTTGTGGTTGTGACTGATCGACGCGAACGTCCAGCCATTCGCCGGCACGGACGGTACGGGCAAAAGTGCGCAATTGCCCGCAGGTGCGTCCGCGTTCGCCTTGAATACGTGCGCGCGGCAGGCCGGTTTCGGCCACGGCGCGGTCAATCAGCGCATCACCGAGGGCGTCGATCTCATTGGCGATGGTTTCGAGAAATTCGGCGCGAGCACTGAGGGATGTCTCGCGATATTGATCAAACGCTTGCCACGCCAGTGTGCAGGCCTGGTCGACATGCTCGCTGCTGCCCCCGGCGTACGCGGGTTCCAGCACCGCATCGGTGGCGGGATTGATCGCACGGATCGCTTCACGGCTGCCGGCAATGGCTTGGCCGCCGATCAACATGTGGCCTGTCAGAGTCATGGCGCTTCCTTGATAAAAGAGGTGAGGCCCCGATATCGCACCGGGGCAGGGACTGCGATCAGGCGAGGTTCTGCTCGGCGGACCAGTTTTTGTACCACTGACGGAACAGCGCGTACTGGGTCTCGGCGTAACGGCGCTGGGCATCGCTCAAAGCGTCGGTTTCGTTGAAGTGCAGGGCGTATTCGCGGTCGCCGTTGAGCACCATCAGGTGCTTGTAATACAGCACCAGATCGCAGCCTTCATCGAACGACGACAGCACCGCCAGCGCTGCTTCCAGTTCGCGCGCCAGACGCCGGGCCTTGGCGTCGCCCTTGGCCGCTTGTTTGCTCAGCGCCACCAGCTGCAGCACTTCGCGTGGCAAAGCGTTACCGATGCCGGTGATCGCGCCGGTGGCGTTGCAGTTGACGAAACCGTGCACCACTTGCGTATCGACGCCGACCATCAGGGTCACGGCATCGTCCTGCGAGGTGATGTTCTCGGCGGCGTAGCGCAAGTCGGCGCCACCGCCGAACTCCTTGAAACCGATCAGGTTCGGATACTCGCGGCGCAGTTCGAAGAACAGCTCGGCGCGGGTAGCGAAGCCGTAGTAAGGGCTGTTGTAGATCACCGCCGGCAGGTTCGGTGCGGCCTTGAGGATCGCGGCGAAGTGGGCTTTTTGCGCAGTCGCCGAAGCACCACGGGACAGCACGCGTGGAATCACCATCAGGCCATGGGCGCCGACTTTTGCAGCGTGCGCGGCGTGGGACACCGCTTCACGGCTGTTGACCGCGCCAGTGCCCACGATGGTCGGCACCCCGGCGGCCACCAGACGCGCCACGCCTTCCTGACGTTCGGCTTCGGTCAGCAACGGCCAGTCGCCCATCGAGCCGCAGTAAACCACCGCGCTCATGCCGATATCGATCAGTTCGCGACCTTTGGCGACCAAGGCGTCGAAGTCCGGTTTGCGTTCGGCGGTGCATGGGGTCATCAGTGCGGGAATGCAGCCAGTGAAGATGTTATCGCTCATTGTTGTAGCTCCTCGGGAGATTCATTCAGATCGGTAAAAAAGCGGGGCAGGTCAGATGCCCCACGCGAAAGGGTCCTGCTCGTCGATCAGCAGGGTGGCGTCGGCGGTCATGTAGGCGCGCCCGGTGATGAATGGGCGCACGCGTTCGCCATGCCATTCGAAGCGCCCTTCGAACCGGCTGCCGGTGATGCTCGCCTGCGTCCAGACCTGACCTTCGGCGAGTTTGCCGTCAGCGGCCAGACAGGCGAGTTTGGCGCTGGTGCCGGTGCCGCAGGGCGAGCGGTCGTAGGCCTTGCCCGGGCACATGACGAAGTTGCGGCTGTCGGCCTTGGCATCGTCGGCGAACAATTCGACGTGGTCGATCAGCGCGCCGTCCTCGCCGTGAATGCCCTGGGCTTCGAGGGCCTTGAGCATCGCCCAGGTGTACTCGGTGAGGGCTTCGACGTTGCTCATCTGCAGGTCCTGGCCGTGTTCGGAAACCAGGAAAAACCAATTGCCACCCCAGGCAATATCGCCGAACACTCGGCCGTGGCCGGGCACGTCCACCGGCACCTGTTTGCGATAGCGGTACGCCGGGACGTTGCCCAGGGTTACCGCGCCGTCCTCGTGCAGGGTCGCGCTGACCGGGCCGACCGGGGTGTCGATCTGGTGCACGCCCGGTTCGATGAGGCCCAGGTAATGCAGCGAGTTGACCAGGCCGATGGTGCCGTGCCCGCACATGCCGAGGTAACCGGCGTTGTTGAAGAAAATCACCCCGCAGGTGGCGTCCGGCGAGACCGGCGCGCAGTACAGCGCGCCGACCAGCACGTCGTTGCCACGCGGTTCCAGCAGGCAGGCGCGGCGCCATTGATCGTGGCCTTCGCGCAAGGCATCGCGCTGCTCGGCGATGCTGTTGCCGGGCAAGTCGGGGAAGCCCTTCATCACCAGGCGTGTGGGTTCGCCGCCGGTGTGGGAGTCGATGATGTGCAGTCGTTTCATGAACGCGTCCCTTCAGTGAATATCAGGCGTGCGCCGGGCGTTGGCCCGTTGCCGAATGGGTGGAGGATTCAGCGGCTTCACTTTCGTCGTCTTCGGTTTCCAGACGAATCAGGTGTGCCGGTACGCCGGTGGCCGCACCCCAGTAGTAGATGCCCAGGGCGCAGACCGCGACGATCACGGTGTCGAACGGATGACTGAGCACGCCGATACCGCCGAAGCTGCCGAGTTTGGAGAGGAGGATGGTCACCGCGTAAAAGCCGATCAGCCACGCCGAAGAGTGCACTTGCTGGCCCAGATTCAGGTGCGCGGTCGGCACCAGGCGACCACACAGCAGGTAGATCACGAACATCAGGATTTGCAGGCCGAGCAACCACGACACGGTGCCCCAACCCGACCAGTAGACGATCAGCGCGGCGATGATGAACGACACTGGCCCGAGCACATTCATGCCCTTGACCCGGAACGGACGCGGCATGCCCGGCGCGCTGCGGCGCAGGGCGGCCACCGACACCGGGGCCACGGCGTAGCTCAATACCAGCGCGGCGGAGACCACGTTGATCAGCGCTTCCCACGACGGGAACGGCAGGGTCCAGAACACCGACAGGCCAAAGGTCAGCCACAGCGCGGGGCGCGGGATGCCGGATTTTTCATCGATGCGGGTGAAGATCTTGAAGAAGGTCCCGGTCTGCGCCCAGCCGTAAATCACCCGTGGCGTGGCGTTCATGTAGATGTTGCCGCAGCCGCTAGGCGAGATCACCGCATCGGCCACCACCAGATACGCCAGCCAGCCGACGCCCAGTGCCAGGGCGATGTCGCGATACGGCAGGGCCAGTTCCTTGGCGACACCGGCCCAGCCATTGGCGAGCATTTCGGTCGGGATACCGCCGAGGAACGCGGTCTGCAGCAGCACGTAGATCGCGGTGGAGAGCAGCACCGACAGGATCAGCGCAATCGGAATCGTGCGTTGCGGATTCTTCACTTCACTGGCCACCGAAATGATCGGCGTCAGGCCCAGATACGCGAAAATCACCCCGCCGGCCGACACGGCCATTTCGATCCCGGACAGGCCGAATGGCGCAAAGCCGTGCATCTGGAAGTTGGCCGGTTTGAAGAAGCTGAACAGCACGCCGATCACCAGCAGCGGCACGATGAACTTGAACACGCTGACCAGATTATTGGCCATGGCGAAGGTCTTCACGCTGCGGTAATTGAGCAGGAAAAACAGGCACAACAGCCCGAACTGCACGAACCAGCCAAGCACGGTCGGGTCGCTGGAGCCGACCTTGGTCAACTCGGGAAACCACGCTGCTGCATATTGCCGCGAGGCGACCACTTCGATCGCCACCAGGCTGGAAAACGCGATCAGCGTGATGAAGCCCATCAGGTAACCGAGCAGCGGGCCGTGGGAGTAAACCGGGTACCGCACCACGCCACCGGCACGGGGCAGCGCGGCGCCCAATTCGCAGTAGACAATGCCCAGCAGCAACACGGCGAAACCGCCGAGCAGCCAGGAAAAAATCCCCGCCGGGCCGGCGATGGCCGACACATGACTGGCCGCGAACAACCAGCCTGAACCGAAGATCGCCCCCAGTCCGATGAACGTGAGGTCTATCAGTGAAAGTTGTTTCTTGAACTTGCCTTGGCCTGTCATAGCGTCGCCTTCTTGTTGGTTGTTGGAGGGGCGTGCAGTGGCGCTACAGTGAACTTGTCAGGCGCTGCGCGATTGATGTTTTTTGCCGGTGTCGATGACGAAATCAGCACAATGGCCCACGGCAAAGGCCCGGCTCGACAGGCTGCCAGCCATCGGGCAATCTGCGCGCAAGCCAATGCGCACAGTGGGGAGTGACAGTCATGACGCAGAATGCGTTTGCGATCCTGAGCCAGCAGAACGAGGCGAGCCGAGCGCAATGCCTCGACGATCTGCTCGCCAGCATGGCGCTGCTGTTGCCCATGCTTGACGTGATTCCCAACGCGGCGATCTTCATCAAGGATCCGCAGGCACGCTACGTCATGGCCAACCAGACGCTAGTACAGCGCTGCGGTTTGAAAGACCTGCGACCGTTACTCGGCAAGACCAGCGCCGAAGTGTTTCCGGCGCAACTTGGCCCGGGCTACACCGAGCAGGATCGGCGCGTGCTGGAAGAGGGATGGGTGCTGGAGGATCAGCTGGAGCTGCATTTGTACGGCAGCCGCGAACCCGGCTGGTGCCTGACCCACAAGCGTCCGCTGTACGATCGTGATAACCGGATCATTGGCCTGGCGGGCATTTCCGTCGACCTGCAAACCGCCAGCGAAACCCATCCGGCGTATCAGCGACTGGCGGCGGTGGACGAGTACATTCGGGCGAACTTCAATCAGCGCGTCAGCCTGAGCGAACTGACACGCATCGCCGGAATTTCAGTGGCGCAACTGGAGCGCTACTGCAAACGGGTGTTCCACCTGACGCCGCGGCAGATGATCCAGAAAGTGCGTCTTGAGCACGCGCATCGGCTGTTGCACGGCGAGTTGCCGATCACCGAGGTGGCGCTGCAGTGCGGCTATACCGACCACAGCGCCTTCACCCGGCAGTTCAAGGCCTCGACCGGATTCACCCCGCGCCAGTATCGGTTGGCGACGGCGCAGTGAGGCTTGCCTGTCAGGCCTTGACCCAGCGCTGCCGGCTCCAGGCACTCAGCGAATCCACGCCCAGCACCAGAATCAGCATCGCCAGAATCACCGTGCTCGCCTGCGCTTCCTGAAACAGGCTGAGGCTGACATACAGCATCTGCCCCAAACCACCGGCCCCGACGAAGCCCAGCACGCTGGCCATGCGGATGTTGTTTTCCCAGCGATACAGGCAATAGGCGAGCAATTGCGGGGCGAGGTTGGGCAGGGTGCCGTAGCAGAAGGCAAGCACGGGATTGCCGCCCTGCAAGCGGATCGCTTCGGCCGGTTCTGGCGGGGTATTCTCCAGCGCTTCGGCGAACAGTCGACCGAGCACGCCGGTGGTGTGCAGGGCCAGCGCCAGGGTGCCGGCGTTCGGGCCGAGGCCGGCGGCGAGCACCATCAGCGCCGCCCACACCAGTTCCGGAATCGCCCGCAAACCGTTAAGCAACAGGCGCGAGGCGCTTTGCAGCGGCCAGCCGAAACGCCCGGCCGCAGGCAGCGCGACGAGAATGCCGAACACTGCCGCGAGCAGGGTGCCGAGGGCCGACATGGCGAGGGTTTCCAGCGCGCCCTTGAGGATCGCCTGCAAATGCGTGGCGCTCAGGTCCGGGCTGAGAAAACGTTGTGCATACGCGGCCATTTGCTTGAGGCTGGTGGCGCCGCCCAGTTCGCCGAGGTCGAGTTCGAGGTAGCCGAACGAGGCGATCACCGCGACGCCAATCACGACGATCAGCAGCAGATTGATCAGGCGATTCATGTCAGCCTCCAGCGCAGCAGGCGGCTGAGTTGGTCGGCACCGAGCACCAGAATCAGGAAGGTCAGCAACATGCTCGCCACTTCACCGCTGGCGAACATGCGCAGCGACAGGTCGATCTGCTGGCCGAGGCCACCAGCGCCAACAAACCCCATCACCACCGAGGCACGAATCGCGCACTCCCAGCGATACACCGTGTACGACAGCAGCTCCGCCGCGACATTCGGCAGAATCCCGTAGGCGAACGCCGCGAGTCGTCCGCTGCCGGCCTGCATCAAGGCATGCGCCGGGCGTTGGTCGGTGGACTCGAAAATCTCCGCGTAGACCTTGCCGAGCATGCCGCTGTAGGTGATTGCGATCGCCAGTACACCCGCCGCCGGGCCGAGGCCGACAGCACGCACGAACAGCAGCGCCCAAACGATTTCCGGCACGCTGCGCAAGAAGATCAGCAGTCCGCGCACCGGCCAACGCAGCAAGCGCCCGAGCCGACTGGGAATGCCGCTGCGGGACGCCGCCGACAACGACAGCGCGCGGCTGGCTATCAGGCTGGCCGGCACCGCCAGCAGCAACGCCAACGCCATGCCGGCGGTGGCGATGGCCAGGGTTTGCAGGGTCGCCTTGAGCAGTAACTGGAGAAAATCGTGGTCGTGCGCCGGAGGCCAGAACCCGGAGATGAAGCGGCCCATTTCGGTCTGGCTGTCGCTGTGCAGCAGCACGCCAAGGTCCAGTTCGCTGAGCTGGATGCCCGGCCATAGCAGGGCAATCGCCAGCAGGGTCAGCAGCAGTCGCGGCGCGGCGGCCGGGTCGCGGGAATCAGCCGTCAGCATCGCGGGATCTGCACAATCAGCGGCGCACTGGGCGTCGTCGGGCTTTGCAATTGCTCATTGGCGTACAGCGTGTCGAGCATTTCGCGGCTGACCTGCTCGGCAGGGCTGTCAAACAGGATCTGGCCGTCGCGCAAGCCGATGATGCGCGGAAAGTGCGCCAGCGCCAGCTCCACCGCATGCAGGCTCGCCACCAGCGTGACGTTATGCGCCCGCGCGTGCTGGGAGAGGATCGACAGGGTGTGCCCGGCGAGCACCGGGTCCATCGCCGACACCGGTTCGTCCGCCAGCAGAATCTCCGGTGCCTGATACAGCACCCGGGCAATGCCTACGCGCTGCAATTGGCCGCCGGACAATTGCTGGCAGTAAGCGAAGAGTTTGTCGCCCAGATCCAGGCGGGCGAGGGCGGCACGGGCACCGGGAATATCCGTCGGATGCAGCAGATTGAGCAGGCTCTTGCCCAGACTCCACTGCCCGAGCTTGCCGGCCAGTACCGCCGTCACCACACGCTGGCGCGGCGGCAGCGGTGGGGCCTGATGCACAAGGCCAATTCGTGCGCGCAGACGTTGCCGTTGGCGGGCGGAAAGGTGCCAGGGGCGTTCACCCAGCACCTCGATTTCACCGCTGCTGGGGCGCAACGCGGTGGCGAGCAGGTTCAACAGGCTGGATTTACCGGCCCCGGACGGACCGATGATCGCCACCTGTTCACCCGCCGCAATCTGCAGATCGACTCCACGTAGTGCGTCGACCCCATTGGCGTGGTGCAGGCGGCCTTGTTTGAGGCTCAGGGTCATTTCAACAGATCGGCGGCGCGAGCAGCTTCCTCGATGCCCTTGTAGTTCTCGGGCTTGGTGTCGATGAAACGGCTGGCCGCCTGCAGATCAAGAATCTTCTTCTGCTCCGGGTTGGCCGGGTCGAGGTCGAGGAAGGCTTTCTTGATCTTCGCTGCCAGCGCCGGGTCGAGGGTGCCGCGCACGGTCCAGTTGTAATCGAAGTAGGCCGGGGTCGTGGCGAACACGTGCACCTTGCTGGTATCGACTTTGCCGGCGTCCACCAGTTTCTGCCAGACGCTGGCGTTCAGCACACCGGCATCGACCTTGCCGGCCTGGACCCAGGCGACGGTGGCGTCGTGCGCACCGGAGTAGGCGACGCGGCTGAAATAGGCTTCAGGCTTGATGTTGTCGTTCTTGAGCATGAAGTAACGCGGCATCAGGCTGCCGGAGGTCGACGACACGGAGCCGAAGGCGAAGGTCTTGCCCTTGAGGTCGGCCAGGCTCTTCACGTTCGGGTCGGCAGTGATGAACTTGCTGGTGAACTGCGCATCCTGCTCGCGCTGCACCAGCGGAATCACCGGGGTGGTGGCGTCGGTCTTCAGGCGTGCCTGAACGAAAGTGAACCCGCCCAGCCAGGCCATGTCGAGGCGATCGGTCGCCAGCGCTTCCACCACTGCCGGGTAGTCGGCCACCGGAACGAACTGCACTTTCATGCCCAGTTGCTGCTCCAGATAGGCCCCCAGCGGTTCGAATTTGCGCAGCAATTCGGTCGGGGCTTCATCGGGAATTGCACTGACCCGCAACACATCGGCGGCATGCGCCACCAGAGCAGAAAAAGACAGGGCCAGACCAGCAGTCAGTGCCAGGGTTCGTTTGAGCATGGAAATCTCCGTTTCATGAGCGTCGCATTCTAAGCGCCACCGGGCGCGGTGTCGCGCCCGGGCGCTCAATCAGGTTAGACGAAACGGCCAGGTTATACGCAGCCGCGCCGTGAAAGGCCAGCGCGCTTGTCCGGCGATGTTTTGCTCCACATTTCCTGCAGCCCACTGCCGCTGTCACCACGAAAACACCTGTAGGAGCTGTCGAGTGAAACGAGGCTGCGATCTTTACATTTCGATTGAAGATCAAAAGATCGCAGCGTGCCGCAGCTCCTACACGGGGATTCTGGCAATCACCTTGATCTCGAACTGAAACCCGGCCAGCCAGGTCACGCCGACCGCAGTGATCGTCGGATACGGCGCGCTGCCCCAGAACTCCGGCACCACTTCCCAGATGGTTTCGAAAGTCGATTGTGGATCGATCATGAACACCGTGACGTCCACCGCATCGGCGAAGCTGCAACCGGCGGCATTGAGGATCGCATTGAGGTTGTTGAACGCCAGGCGCACCTGATCCTGCAGATCCGGCTCGGGCGAACCGTCTTCACGGCTGCCGACTTGCCCGGAGACGAACAGAAAGCCATTGGAACGAATGGCCGGTGAATAGCGATGACGCTCATAAAGTGCATGGCGGGCAGGCGGGAAAACGACGTCGCGTTGGGTCATGGGTGTCTCCATCATTTTTTGGTGGTTGTTGATGGAGTGACTTTAGGGGCTTGCGTAAGGGGGATAAACGCGCAACCTTGGCGTTCACTGTTTGCATTTTCCAAACAATCAGAGGGCGCGAAGTGGACCGTTTCGATGCAATGCAGGCGTTCGCCCGGGTGGTCGAGGCGGGCAGTTTCACCAAGGCTGCCGAGACTTTGCACATGAGCAAGACCACGGTGACGCAGCTGGTGCAGCAGTTGGAGGCACGGCTGCGGGTCAAGTTGCTCAACCGCACCACGCGCAAGGTCAACGTCACGGCCGACGGTGCGATCTATTACGAGCGAGTGATCAAACTGTTGGCCGACATGGACGACGCCGAAACCAGTTTGTCCGGCGCCTCGGCATTGCCCAGAGGGCGCTTGCGCGTCGATGTGCCGAGCCCGCTGGCGAGACTGATTCTGATGCCGGCATTGCCTGAGTTTCACGCGCGTTATCCGGATATTCAGATCGACATGGGGGTCAGTGACCGCATCGTCGACATCATCGATGAGAACGTCGATTGCGTGGTGCGCGGCGGTGAATTGCTCGACCAGTCACTGATGGCCCGGCGGGTAGCCGACCTGCAACTCGGTGTCTTCGCCGCGCCCACTTACCTGGCCCGCGCCGGCACGCCGCAGCATCCCCGCGAGCTGGAAGACTCCCATCATCGGGTGGTCGGCTTTCTCTGGGCGCGCACCGGCAAACCCGTGCCTTACGCCTTGCACAATGGCAGCGAACACCTGCAGATCAAGGGCCGCCACGTACTCGCCGTCGATGACGGCAACGCTTACCTTGCGGCAGGTCTGGCCGGCATGGGCGTGCTGTGGTTACCCAGGTACATGTCGCACGCGCATCAGGCTCGGGGTGAGTTGGTGCCGCTGTTCGAGGACTGGCAACTCGAGCCGATGCCGCTCTACGTGGCGTACCCGCCGAACCGGCATGTCAGCCTGAAGCTGCGGGTGTTCATTGACTGGATCGTCGAGCTGATGGCGCAACATGCGCCGCTCATGACTCGCCAAGTTGATTGATCAGCCATTCACTGAGGCATCGCGCCATCGGGTCATTCTCGCTGTCGCGATGGGTCAGCAGCGCCCAGTTCGGGCCGCGAATGGTTTGCTCCACCAGGGGCAGCAACAGTCCGTTTTGCTGCGCCTGGTGGCTGAGCAACTGACTGACCAGCGCGATCCCCAACCCCGCCGCAGCGGCATCGAGCAACAAGCCCGGATCGGAAAAATTCAGCCCCTGATCCTGCTGCCCGACATCGACCCCGGCTTCCACTGCCCAATGGCTCCAGTCCATTTCCCGCTCACCGTGCAGGGTGGTGCGCTGCGCGGCAGGCTGCGCCAAAACGCTTGGATGACACGCCGGAAACAGGCGGTCGGCATGCAGCACCTTGAAGCTGCATTCAGCCTGCGAGCTGATGTCGTCGCGCACTGCCAGATCGATGGTTTGCGTGGCCATGTCCGGCACTTCATCGGTGCTGTAGATCCACAGGTCCACCTCTGGATATCGAGCGCGAAAATCCGCCAGACGCGGCAACAACCAATGTCGGGCGAAGGCTGGCGTGGTGTTGAGCACCAGTTGATTGGGCTTCTGATATTGCCCCAGACGCCGGATGCCGACCGCCAGTTGCTGCAACATCGCCTGAGTGGTGCTGAGCAAATCGTGGCCAGCATCGGTCAGCGCGACGCTGCGACCGTTGCGAAAAAACAGCGGCTGTTCGAGGTACGCCTCAAGGCTGCGGATCTGCTGGCTGATTGCCGATTGGGTGAGGTGCAACTCATCGGCCGCCTTGTGAAAACTGCCGAGGCGCGCCGCCGCTTCGAAGCCGCGCAGGGAGCTGAGCGGTGGCCAGTGTTTGAGCATATCGATAAGTTCCTCTAATCATTTCTGCGCAAAATCCATCGTTTGTTTGCCTGTTTGCGCGTCCGTAGCATGGTCGGCGTGAACACATTGGCTTAACTTGCGAGACATATCATGCAGCACAATGACAATAAAAACAGCGCTTGGATGATGCCGGCGGAGTGGGCCACCCACGCTGCCACCTGGATGGTCTGGCCGCACAACCAGGCGCTGTGGGAATCGGGATGGCGTGTGACTTTGCCGCAGGTGCAAGAGGATTTCGCCCGGGTCGCGAATGCCATTGCCCGTTTCGAGCCGGTGAAAATGGTCGTCGATCCGTCGGCGCTAGCGAGCGCCAAAGCGCTGTGCGGACCGAACATCGAGCTGATCCCGTTGGCGGTCAACGACAGCTGGTGCCGCGACTCTGGCCCGAGCTTTGTCTGCCACCCGCAACAAGGACTGGCCGGTGTCAGCTGGCGCTTCAATGCCTGGGGCGGCAAGTCGGCGCACGAGCTGGACGAAAGCCTGGCACGCCGTGCACTCAATCACCTGGGGCTGGAATGCTTTGGCACGCCGTTGAGCAACGAAGGCGGGGCGATTCACGTTGATGGCGAGGGGACGCTCATCACCACCGAGTCGGTGTTGCTCAATCCCAATCGCAACCCGGACATCTGCAAGGCTGAAATGGAAGAAATCTTCAGTCGCTTGCTCGGCGTGAAGAAAACCATTTGGTTGCCGGGCGATCCTGATTACGTCACCGGCGACATGACTGATGGCCACGTCGATGGCGTCTGCGCCTTCGCCCGTCCCGGCGTGTTGCTGGTGGATGCGACCCACGACCAAAGCTCGGTGTACGCCGAAGTGGTGCGCGAAAACCGCCGCGCACTGGAGCTGGCGACCGACGCTCAGGGGCGCAAGTTCGAGCTGATCGAACTCTACGAAGCCAGCGAAGCCGTCGATACCGAAGCCGAAGTGTTCTGCGCCTCGTACACCAATTTCTACATCGCCAATGGCGCGATCATCATGCCGGCCTACGGCATCGAGGCCGACGAAGCGGCGGCGAAAGTGCTGGCGCAGGCGTTCCCCGGACGCGAAGTGGTGCCGGTGCGCATCAATCATCTGGCCCATGGCGGCGGCGGGGTGCACTGCATCACCCAGCAGCAACCCGCCTGGCCAGTGGAGGGTTGAGCGATGAGCCATCTGACCATCGCCACCACTCAGATGCCGTGCACCTGGGACCTGCCGCGCAACCTCGATCAGGCCGAGCAGCTGGTGCGTGAGGCCGCCGCGAAGGGCGCGCAGGTGATCCTGTTGCAGGAGCTGTTCGCCACCCCGTATTTCTGCATCGAACAGAGCCACAAACATCTGGCGCTGGCCGAGGAGTATCGCGACAGCCGCGTGCTGCAGCGTTTCGCCGCGCTGGCCAAAGAGCTGGGCGTGGTGCTGCCGCTGAGCTGGTTCGAAAAGGCTGGCAATGCCTACTTCAATTCGCTGAGCGTGGCCGATGCCGACGGGCGTCTGTCGGGGGTGTATCGCAAGACCCACATCCCCAACGCCATCGGCTATCAGGAGAAGGAATATTTCAGCCCCGGCGACAGCGGCTTCAAAGTCTGGGACACCGCGTTCGGCCGCCTCGGCGTGGGCATCTGCTGGGATCAATGGTTTCCCGAGACCGCGCGTTGTCTGGCGCTGATGGGCGCTGAAGTGTTGCTGTTTCCCACGGCTATCGGCTCCGAGCCGGGTTGCGCGGCGCTGGACTCTCGCGACCATTGGCAGATGACCATGCGCGGCCATGCCGCCGCCAACCTGCTGCCGGTGGTGGCGGCCAACCGGGTCGGGCGAGAAGTGGCGAGCACCGATCAGGCGCTGCAGATGAACTTCTACGGTTCGTCGTTCATCAGCGATCACAAGGGCAAGTTGCTGGCCGAAGCCGACCGCGACAGCACTGGCGTGCTGGTGCACAGCCTCGATCTCGACGCGATGCGCGAAGAGCGCCTGAGCTGGGGCATTTACCGCGACCGGCGCCCGGACATGTATGGCGCGCTGCTCAGTCAGGACGGCCACCACCTTCACGCACGCTGGACCACTCAAGGGGTTTGAACATGGCTTCGCACCACCAACGACTGCTCGGTGTTCTGGGCTTGACATTGATTTGCGTGATCCCGTCGCTGCATGCCGAGGACAAAACCCTGCGGCTGTACAACTGGGCCGATTATTTTGCCGAAGACACCCTGAGCCGCTTCACCGCCGAAACCGGGATCAAGGTGATCTACGACGTCATGGACGGCAGTGAAACCCTCGAAGCGAAGATGCTTTCAGGTGGCAGCGGCTATGACCTGATTTTCCCCGGCGACACCGTGGCCGAGCGCCTGATGCGTGCCGGCAGCCTGATGCCGCTGGATCAATCGAAGCTGACAGCGCTGGCCGACATCGAGCCCGGTTTGCAGAAACTGCGCAGCCATTACCAACATTCCAGCCAGGCCACCGTGCCCTACACCTGGGGCACCATCGGCCTGACTTACAACGCAGCGCAGATCAAACAGCGCATGGCTGATGCCCCCGTCAATAGCCTGGACATGCTGTTCAAACCGGAGCTGGCGGCGAAGTTTGCCGACTGTGGCATTTCGTTGATCGACTCGCCGGACGAAGTGCTGGCAGTGGTGCTCAATTATCTGGGCCGAGACCCGCGCAGCGCGAAACCGGCGGATCTGGCGGCGGCCAGTGAGGTGCTGATGAAGCTGCGGCCGTACGTGCGCAAGTTTCAGTCGCAACCGGTGACCGATCTGGTCAACGGCAACCTGTGCCTGTCGCTGGGTTACAGCGGCGACATGACCCAGGCCCAGCGCACCTCGGACAGCGCTGGCAAGAGCACCCGCTTCGAGTACCGCATCCCGCGCGAAGGCACCACGGTGTGGATGGACACCATGGCGATTCCGGTCGATGCCCGGCATCCGGAATACGCCTACGCCTTCATCAACTTCGTGATGCGCCCGGAGAACATGGCGGCGATCAGTAATTTCACCGGTTACCCGACTTCCAACGCCAAGGCACGGGCCAGCGTCGACGCGGCGATGCGCAATAACCCGGACATCTACCTCGACGAGGCGACCTATGCTCGATTGATCCCGGGCAAGGACATTCCTCAGGCTGATATGCGCGCCCGCATGCGCACCTGGACCAAATTCAAAACCGCCACCCACCCATGATTCAACGGCCGGCGCCCGGTCGCCGGCCCCTTTCAGGAAAGCCCGTTATGTCGACGCGTCGTGAGTTCATCAAACAGGTATCGGTCGCTGCAGGTGTCAGCGCCGCGGTCATGGGCCTTGGCCTGGCCCCCGGCAAACTGCTGGCGGCCAGCGCGGGGGATTGGTTCATGCCCGACGAGGGCGACCCGCACGAGCGCGCCTTCATCGCGTTCGGCGCGCAGGATGCAATCTGGGAGGATTTCACCGCAGATGTGCAAGCCGCGCTGGGCCGCATCGCCCGCACCATTGCCCGTTATGAGCCGGTCACGGTGTTGTGTCGCAGTGGCGAACGCAGCCTCGCCGAAGAATATTGCGGCACCCGCAACGTCACCTACGTGACCGCCGCGCTCGACGACATCTGGATGCGTGACATCGGCGCCAATTTCGTCATCGACGACAAGGGCGGGCTTGGCGCCGTGGACTTCAATTTCAACGGTTGGGGCAACAAGCAGCGGCACAGCAAGGACGCGAAAATCGCCGCGCGAGTGGCCGCCGATGCACAGGCGACCTACCTGCGTAGCGAGCTGGTGGGCGAGGGTGGCGGCATCGAAGTCGACGGCCACGGCACCGGGATCATGACCGAGAGCAGCTGGATCAACAGCAATCGCAATCCCGGCTGGAGCAAGGCCGATGTCGAGGCCGAACTGAAGGAGCGTCTGGGCCTGCGCAAAATCATCTGGCTGCCGGGGATCAAGGGCAAGGACATCACTGACGCCCACGTTGATTTCTATGCGCGGTTCGTCAGGCCCGGCGTGGTGATCGTCAACCTCGACACCGATCCACAGTCCTACGATCACCAGGTGACGCTGGCGCACCTGGAAATTCTCAAGAAAGCCACCGACGCTGACGGTCGCCCGCTGCAGATCCACACGATTTCGCCTCCGCTCAAGCCGCGCAAAAGCAAGTTCAACCAGAACAACCCGGACTTCGCCGCCGGTTACATCAACTACTTCGTAATCAACGGCGCGATCATCGCCCCGGAATTCGGCGACAAGGCAGCCGATCAGAAGGCTTGCGACTTGTTGTCGAAGCTGTACCCGGAGCGCAAAGTCGAGCTGCTGAACATCGATGCGATCGCTGCCGGTGGCGGCGGGATTCACTGCGTGACCAGTCATCAGCCGCAAGCGTGATTGACTCTTTGGCCCATCAAGCCAACTATCGGCGCATAACAACATGACCGATGGGCCAGACCTTGATCGAACGACGTCAATTCAGCGGAGGCATGAAGGGCAAAAACCTCCGCTATCTGAATGAGCAAGCCGCCGAGACCCGCATCACCCGCACCGGTTTTCTGTTGCTGGAGCATTTTTCGCTGCCGGCCTTCACCCAGGCGCTGGACACGATCATCACCGCCAACCTGTTGCGCGCCGGACTGTTCAGCTCGCGCACGTTCGGGCTGGGCGAGGGTGAGGTGATCAGCGACCTGGGGTTGGTGATTCGCCCGGATGCGCGGATTGACGCCGCCAGCCTTGCGGATCTGGACTTGCTGGTGGTGTGCGGCGGCTACCGCACTGAGCTGAAGGCGAGCGAGGAGTTGATCAGCCTGCTGCGCTCGGCGCCGGAGCGCGGGGTCAGTCTGGCCGGTTTGTGGAACGGTGCGTGGTTTCTCGGCCGCGCCGGCCTGCTCGATGGTTACCGTTGCGCGATTCATCCGGAACACCGTCCGGCGCTCACGGAAATTGCCAAGGCCACCCAGGTCAGCAGCGAGCCTTATGTGATCGATCGCGACCGGCTCACGGCGGCGAGTCCGTCCGGGGCTTTCCATATGGCGCTGGACTGGATCAAGGGCCTGCACGGCAAGGCGCTGGTCGAAGGTATCGAGGACATCCTGGCGTTCGAGGAGTCGCGGTATCGGCGGATCAAACCGGATGAAAACCTTTGCGTCAGTGCACCGTTGCGCGAGGTGGTCAAGCTGATGGACGCCAACCTCGAAGAGCCGCTGGAGCTGGAGCAACTGGCGGTGTACGCCGGGCGCTCGCGGCGACAGCTGGAGCGTTTGTTCAAGGAGCAGTTGGGCACCACGCCGCAACGCTATTACCTGGAATTGCGCATCACTGAAGCCCGGCGCCTGTTGCAGCACACCGAGCTGTCGCAGATGGAAGTGCTGGTGGCCTGTGGTTTCGTTTCGCCGAGCCATTTCAGCAAGTGCTACAGCGCGTTTTTCGGTTATCGACCGTCCAGGGAAAAACGCCTGGTCAAATAGACCGTGGCGTTTTCTGCCTTCGGCCTCAGAGGTGATCGGCGTCGATCACCGCCTGAGCAAACGCCTGCGGATCTTCCTGCGGCAGGTTGTGGCCGATGCCGCCGTTGATCAGGCGGAACTGGTACTTGCCGGTGAAACGCTTGGCGTAATCCTCAGGCGCCGGGTGCGGCGCGCCGTTGGCATCGCCCTCGAGGGTGATGGTTGGCACGCTGATCGACGGGGCGCTGGCGAGTTTCTGTTCCAGCGCCGCGTATTGCGGTTCGCCCTGCACCAGGCCCAGACGCCAGCGGTAGTTGAACACGGTGATCGCGACGTGATCGGGGTTCTCCAGCGCTTTGGCGCTGCGGTCGAACGTGGCGTCATCGAACGCCCACTTCGGCGAGGCGAGCTGCCAGATCAGTTTGGCGAAGTCGTGGGTGTTTTTCCGGTAGCCGTCACGGCCTCGTTCGGTGGCAAAGTAGAACTGATACCACCACTGCAATTCGGCCTTGGGCGGCAATGGATTCTGCCCGGCAGCCTGATTGCCGATCAGGTAGCCGCTGACCGAGACCAATGCCTTGACCCGCTCTGGCCACAACGCCGAAACGATGTCCGCCGAACGCGCGCCCCAGTCGTAACCACCGAGCACCGCTTGCTGGATATTCAGTGCATCCATGAAGTCGACCACGTCGCTGGCCAGTGCCGCCGGTTGACCGTTGCGCAGTGTCTGGTCCGAGAGGAAATGCGTGTCGCCATACCCCCGCGCATACGGCATCAACACCCGATAACCCTTGGCGGCGAGCAATGGCGCGACCCCGTCATAACTGTGAATGTCGTACGGCCAGCCGTGCAGCAGAATCACCACCGGCCCCTGCGCCGGACCGGTTTCGGCGTAGGCCACATCCAGCAGGCCGGCCTGCACATGCTTGAGCGGGCCGAACGGCGAGGGGGCGGCATAGCTGACGCGGTGGTCGCCGGGTGCCGGCTGCGCGGCGGCGGCCGTTGGCATTTGAGTCGCCGCCAGCGCGCCGAACAGCGCCACGGCGAAGATGTTCATACGGTTGAATGCTGCGTTTTTCATGCTGAAGTCTCCTTGGCAATCCTGTCGGGGGCAGGTGCGGGCTGAGCCCGGCAAACCTTGCAGGCATTTGAACGCCGGGACGTATCTGGTCCATGTCGAAAAAGCGCGATGATTCAAGTTCATGTATCGCCGGGGTGTCTGTACACACTGAGATACATAGCCGGTGTGCTTTGTATGGCCGTGTATTCAGCGGTGCGCACGATACATGGCGAGACCAACCCCGGGTTTTTCGACACATCGGCGCTACACCCGGCGGTCACAGTGCAGGCCTTCACACCACCACTGTCGAGAGGGCAACTGCATGCAACGCACACTGATTCTGGCCACTGTGGCCGCACTGGTTTCATTCACCGGCCTGGCGCAGGCGGCAGACGCTCAAGCCATGAGCTGGCAGCAGGGCTTGAGCCGTACCGACCTGATTCGTCAGGACCTGGGCGACGCGGATCGCGAGGTGATACAGGCACGTATCGATTTCGACCCGGGTGTCACCGCGCCGCGGCATGCGCATCCGGGTGTCGAAGTGGCGCACGTGCTCAGCGGCACGCTGGAGTATCAACTGGAGGGGCGCCCGGCGGTCACGCTAAAGGCCGGCGACTCACTGTTCATCCCGGCAGGTGTTGCTCATGTGGCGAGGAACGTCGGTCAGGACCAAGGCGTGGAACTGGCGACCTATGTGGTGAAAAAGGGTCAGCCGCTGCTGCAACTGAAGCCGTGATCGGGCTTATCTGGCGCGCAGCAACTTGCGGTAATCCACCGGCGAAATCCCGCGAGCCTGACGGAAGGAATGGCTGAAAGAACTGGCCTGCGAGTAACCCAGCATCAGGGCGATGTTCATGATGCTGGTCTCGGTGCGGCGCAGGTAATGGTCGGCCAGTTCCATGCGCATGGTTTCCAGCACCTGATTGAAGTTTTCCCCTTCCGCCGCCAGTTTTCGCTGCAAGGTGCGCGGCGAAATCGCCAGCTGCCGGGCCAGGCTTTTCAAGCTGAAATCGCCGGTCGGCAACTGTTCGGTGAGCAAGGCACGCAAGCGGTCGGTCACGGAAAATGCCGGGTACGACAGACAGAGCTGCCAGTCGGCCTCCAGCAGCATGCTGCGATGCATGCGTGGGTCGGCGCCCTGGATGCGTGACGAGAGGGTCGATTCGGCGAACACCAGCGCGTTGCTCCCGGCTTCGAACTGCACCGGACAACCAAAAAACGCTTCGTAGAGTGCCGGCTCGCCGAGCGCCGGGTGCCTCATTCTGACCTCCAGCATCGGCGAGTTACTGGCGATCAACCAGCGGCCGAACGCCGCCCAGCCGGCCATTAACGTTTCCTGATGCAGGGCGCAGTAAGGCTCCAGTTCATTGATGCGCTGATCTTCGAGGGTTACGCGGCCGTCGCCGATGACGATCCGGGTCTGGCTGGACGGGCTGTCGTAAACGATCTTGCCGAACCGCAGAATCATGTTCAGCGACTCGCCGAGCGTCGCACTGGTCATCAGCACGTAACCCAGTACGCCGTAGGTGCCGGGGCGCACGGCGGCGCCGACCAGCAGACCGAAATGCGGCAGGTTGCTGCTGCGCGCCGCCAGTTCCAGCAAGGTCCGCAGTTGGCGCATGGGAATGCGCACAATCGAATCGGACAACTGCTCGCGTGAGAGTCCGGTCTGCTGCAACAGCCAGTCGCCATCGCAGCCGTGTTGCTCGGCGACATCAAGGACGTGGTTCACGAAAGCAGCGCTGGAAGTGGCGGGTCGCATGGGGGGAGGGGAAGTCCGGTCATCCGGTGATCTTGCTTTTCCGAAAGGTGAAGAAAGCGACGTCGCCAAGGCGCGCGGCGTCAGTAGACCCTACATGCGCCCGATCACCGGAATGCCGGTGCCGGTGACCGCAGACGCCTGTTCCGAAATCAGAAACAGAATGACCGCCGCCAGCTGCGCGGGTGTCACCCAGCGCTGGTGCTCGGCGTCGGGCATGGCCTCACGGTTTTGCGGGGTGTCGAGCACGCTCGGTAGCACGGCATTGACCGTGATGCTCATGTCCTTGAGCTCTTCGGCGAGGCTTTCGGTCAGGCGCAGTACGCTGGATTTCGACGCAGCGTAAGCACCCATCCCCAGTCCGGCCCTGGCCGCCATGCTCGCGCCGATATTGACGATGCGCCCCGCCGAGGATTGCAGCAGCAATGGCAGCAGGGCTTTGCTGGCATTCAAGGCGGTTCGCAGGTTCAGCGAGTAGAGCCGATCCCAAGCCTCTATCGCACCACCGAGCAATGGCTCCCACGCGTAACCGCCAGCGCCGTTTACCAATGCATCGAGGCGCCCGAAGTAGCGATTGATCTGGTGGGCGACTTCCTGGCAATCGGCAAAGGAAGTCAGATCGATGCCGGACAGGACCAGTCGGTTATGGGAACTGGGCAGCGTAATCGTCGCCTGATCGATCAGCACCAGATCCGCGCCCCGGGCGGCGGCCATGTCCGCCAGGGTCTCGCCGAGATTCCCCAGGGCGCCGGTAATCGCCACAACGCGCCGTGAGAGTGACTGAGTCATCAAGAGTCCTTTCCTTTTTAAGGGCGCATACTCTAATGATATCGGTCGCCCGTAGCATGCTTTTGGATGTCAACTTGTTGTGCAAAAGTGCCAATTTTTTTTGCTCGGCGAATCTTCGGGCAAGGGTCGTGAAACAGGCGTCAGAAAGTTGGCTTCTGCCGCTCTTGCCCCGTCCAATCTTGAAAGCCTGGCGATGGTTTGGTCTGGCATGCTTGTCATCGTTTCCCCAGGCGCGATGGCTTTTCTGAAGTCTGCGGCGTGTTTTTTTGCGCCACCTATTCTGTTGCTGCAGCAAGCCCGTGCGACTTGTATCCTTGCCCGCGACAAGGACAAGCGGCTGTAGTCATCGAGTCGGTCGACCCGCCGCAGGAACGGAAACCGGATTTTCCCAAAGGTAGTGATGTGAAGCGTGATACCCGCCTGGTAGTGCTGTTGTTGTTGGTGATCGGCTGTTCCCTCGCGTCGCTGACGGTATGGAAAGTGCTGGCCTCTCGCGAGCGTGCGCTGGAGGAAGTCAACGTTCATGGCTTGAACCTGACCCAGGCGCTGGCGACGTATTCCGAAGGGATCGTGCGCCAGAGTTCGTTGCTGCTGCTCGGACTCGTCGAACGTCTGGAAACCGAAGGCAGTGGCCCCGCACAGATCCAGCGTCTGAGCGCACTGGTCAACCGTCAGGAACCGCTGATGCCGCAGCTCAGCGGCATCACCATCTACGACAATCAGGGCCGCTGGCTGATGTCGTCCAACCGACCGATTCCGGCCGGGGCCAACAGCCGTGATCGCGCCTACTTCATCCATCATCGCGACGATCCGAGCCGCGAGACCTTTATCGGTCCGCCGATCCAGAGCCGCTCCAATCAGGAGTGGGTGATTACCGTCAGCCGCCGTTTCAACGATGCGCACGGCGAGTTTGCCGGGGTGGTGGCGGTGACGCTGGGGGTCGAAAACTTTCTGCGCCTGTTCGGCAAGATCGATGTGGGGCAGGAGGGCGCCATTGGCTTGTCTTATACCGACGGTACGTTGCTGGTGCGCTATCCCTTCCGCGAGCAGGACATGGGGCGCAACTTTTCCAAGTCGCCGATCTATGCGAAGTATCTGGTCGATCGATCCGTCGGCACCGCGTCGTTTACCTCCAGCCTGGACGGCGTCGAGCGGCTTTACGCCTTCCGCAAGAGCGACCGGCTGCCGCTGATCACCACCGTTGCTCTCGGCAAGCGCGAGGCCCTCGCGGCGTGGCGCATGGAAGCCTGGTTGTCGGCTGTGGTGGTCACGGGATTGCTGGGGCTTACCGGGCTGATCGGCTGGTGCCTGATGCTGGATATCCGCCGGCGTACCAGGGCTGAAGATCAATTGCGTGGCACGCAGCAGCAGTTGCTCTCATCCAATCGCCAGCTTGAGTTGCTGGCGATGAAGGATGCCTTGACGGGTCTGGCCAACCGGCGCTGCTTCGATGAGAGCCTCGCCATGGAAGCCCGGCGCGCCCAACGTGACGGCACGACACTGGCGTTGCTGATGATCGATATCGATTACTTCAAGCTGTTCAACGATTCATTCGGGCATGTCGCCGGCGATGCTTGCCTGCAGAGGGTCGGCAGAATCCTCGAGGGTTGCGTAAGGCGCCCGTCGGATCTGCTGGCGCGTTATGGCGGAGAAGAAATGGCGGTGATCATGCCGGACACTGACCGTGCCGGTGCGACGGTCGTCGCACAATTGATCCTTGATCGTCTGGCGCAAGCGCATATTGCGCACCCCTCCAGCCCGGTCGGGCGTGTGACCGTGAGCATCGGGATTGCGGCGGCGTCGGGGGCACAAATGGATCACGTGCCAGGTTTGATCGAGGTGGCCGATCAGGCGCTGTATAACGCCAAGACGGCGGGACGTAACCGGTTTGTACCGGCCGAGTGGTGACGGGGGCAAACAGGACGTTGTCAATCAGTGGCGTCGGGCGCCTCCCGCAGAGTCTCAGGGCGTCAGCACGATGGCGCCGTTGAAGTGCCCGCTACGTAGACACGTCAGCGCCTGATTGGCGTCCTCCAGGGCAAATCGGGTGACGTCGCAATGCACGGGTGTGTGCTGCAGCTGCGCAAAAAACGCGGTGCCGTCTTCACGGGTCAGGTTGGCCACGGAGCGTACGCTGCGTTCGCCCCACAGCAAACGATAGGGAAAGGCGGGGATATCGCTCATGTGGATGCCGGCGCAAATCACGCAGCCGCCCTTGACGGTGGCGGACAGCGCCAGTGGCACCAGCGCCCCGACGGGCGCAAAGATCAGGCTGGCGTCCAGCGCATGGGGCGGTGGCTGATCCGAAGGGCCAGCCCATTCGGCGCCGAGGGTGCGTGCATAGGCCTGGCCTTCGTGGTCATCCGCTCGGGTAAAGGCGTAGACCTGTTGCCCGCGACCGCGGGCAATCTGAATTGCCAGATGTGCCGCCGCGCCAAATCCGTACAGCCCCAGGTGTTGCGCGCCCTGAGCCATTTGCAAGGCGCGAAAGCCGATCAGGCCGGCGCACAATAACGGCGCCGCCTGAATGTCGCTCAGCGCATCCGGGATTGCAAAGCAGAAGCGCTGATCGGCGACGGTGTATTCGGCATAGCCGCCATCCAGCTGACAACCGGTGAACTGCGCCTGATCGCAGAGGTTCTCCCGCCCCGAGCGGCAGAAGACGCATTCGCCGCAGGTCCAGCCCAGCCACGGCACGCCAACCCGCCGGCCAATCCATTCAGCGGCCACATCGGCGCCTGCGGCGATGACTTCTCCGACGATTTCATGCCCCGGCACGCGGGGCAGAACCGCTTGTGGCAACTCGCCGTCGAACAGGTGCAGATCGGTACGACACACCCCGCAAGCCAGTACCCTGAGCAACAGTTGCTGCGCGCTGGGCGTGGGGATCGGCCGTTCTTCGCATTGCAGCGGTTGCCCGGGTGAATACAGGACCATGGCACGCACGATGATTCTCCTCGCGTTGCAAGAAAGCGCTGAGTTGCGCTCCCTCCTGCAGCGTCTGTTTCCCATAGAACCGGAGCACTGATGACGGCGCTTGATTTAAATCAAGTCTTGCAGGTTTCAGGCTTTCAGAATCGACGGACGAATCTTTGTTCAGCGAACCCGGGGCGGTAAACCTCATGAGCGATTTCCTCAATGCGCAACAACTGGAAGGCCTGGACGCTTACTGGCGCGCTGCCAATTACCTGGCTGTCGGGCAGATTTACCTCAAGGACAACCCGCTGCTCAAGGAGCCGTTGCGCCGGGCTCATATCAAACCGCGTTTGCTGGGGCATTGGGGCACGACGCCGGGGCTTAACCTGATCTACACCCACCTCAACCGGCTGATCAAACAGTACGACCTCAACATGCTTTTTGTGACCGGCCCCGGTCATGGCGGGCCGGCGATCGTGGCGCAGACCTATCTGGAAGGCACCTATACCGAGTGTTATCCGGCGGTGGAGCGCAATGCCAACGGTCTGCTGCGCCTGTTTCGGCAGTTTTCCTGGCCGTACGGAATTTCAAGTCATGTGTCGGCACAGATTCCAGGGTCGATTCACGAGGGTGGGGAGTTGGGGTACAGCCTCGCGCATGCCTATGGGGCCGCGTTCGATAATCCTGACCTGGTGGTCGCCTGCGTGATCGGCGACGGTGAGGCGGAGACCGGCACGCTGGCGGCCAGCTGGCACTCGAACAAATTCCTCAATCCTGTGCGTGACGGGGCGGTGCTGCCGATCCTGCACCTCAATGGCTACAAAATTGCCAACCCGACGTTGCTGTCCAGAATCAGCGAGGATGAACTCTCGGCGCTGATGTACGGCTATGGCTACGATCCCTTTTTCGTTGAGGGCGACGATCCGGTGCAAGTGCATCAGGCATTGGCGCAGACACTCAACACCATCGTGCTGAAGATTCGCCAGATTCAGCTCGAAGCGCGGCAACGGCCGCCGTCCAGGGCCGTGTCACGGCCGTTCTGGCCGATGCTGGTGTTACGCACGCCCAAGGGTTGGACCGGCCCCGGATTTGTCGACGGCCATCGGGTTGAAGGCACGTGGCGCGCGCATCAGGTGCCGCTGGCCGACTTCACCCAGCCGCTCCATTTGCAACAACTGGAAGAGTGGCTGAGCCGTTATCGTCCCGAGGAATTGTTCGATGCCCAAGGTGCCTTGATGCCGGAAATCGCCGCGCTGGCGCCCACCGGACACCGGCGCATGAGTGCCAATCCCCACGCCAATGGCGGTGTGATGTTGCGTGCGCTGGACCTGCCGGGTTTTGCCGATTACGCCGTGAGCGTGGCTGGGCCGGGGACTTTGCGCGCCGAAGCCACCCGAGTGCTGGGAGAATTCCTGCGTGATGTGATGAAAAACAGCCTGGCCAGCCGCAACTTTCGGCTGTTTGGCCCTGACGAAACCGCCTCCAATCGCCTTGATGCGGTGTATGAGGTCAGCGCCAAGACCTGGATCGATCCGCTGGAACCTGACGACCTGAACTTGTCGGCGGACGGCCGGATAATGGAAATTCTCAGCGAACAGGTGTGCGAGGGCTGGCTGGAAGGCTATTTGCTGACGGGCCGGCATGGATGGCTGTCGTGCTATGAGGCGTTTATCCATATTGTCGATTCGATGGTCAATCAGCATGCCAAATGGCTGAAGACAGCCGCCGAGGTGCCGTGGCGCGAACCTGTGGCATCGCTGAACCTGCTGTTGACCTCCCACGTCTGGCGTCAGGACCACAATGGGTTCTCACACCAGGATCCGGGATTCATCGACATGCTGGCGAACAAGAAGCCGGACGTGGCGCGCATCTACTTGCCGCCCGATGCCAACTGCCTGTTATCGGTCGCCGACCACTGCCTGCGCAGCCGTAATTACATCAACGTCATCGTCGCCGGCAAGCAACCGGAATGGCAGTGGCTGAGCATTGACGCGGCACAGCAACACTGCCAGGCAGGTGGCGGCCGATGGGCGTGGGCCAGTCACGATGATCAGGACCCGGACGTCGTCATGGCCTGCGCCGGCGATGTGCCGACGCTGGAAACCCTAGCCGCCTTGACCCTGTTGCGCGACTACGTGCCGGACTTGCGCGTCAGGGTGGTCAATATCGTCGACCTGATGCTGCTGCAGCCGTCCAGTCAGCATCCTCATGGCTGGTCGGATAGCGCGTTCAATGCGCTGTTCACTGTCGACAGACCGGTGATTTTTGCCTTTCACGGGTATCCGGCGCTGATCCATCGGCTGGTCTACAAACGCGCCAATCATGCCAACTTTCACGTACGAGGTTTCAAAGAGGAGGGCGCGACCACTACGCCATTCGACATGGCCGTGATCAACGATCTTGATCGCTACCGACTGGCGCTGGACGTGATCGAGCGGGTGCCACGCCTGCAGGATCTCGTAAACGTTGCGCGGGAGCGTTACTGGTCCGTCATGGAGCAACACAAGCTGTACCTCATCGAGCACGGCGAAGACCTTCCCGAAGTGCGCAACTGGCAATGGACACCTCGCCAGACGCCATGAGCGGCTATTTGTTCTTCCAGTATTTCTGCATTTCCAGAAACAGAAACGACGCGGTCCAGGTTATGAGGACAAGGCCGGTCAAGGCCTCAAGCCCGGTCAGGTACTTGAGGTGGCCAACCGGCGAAATATCGCCGAAACCGATGGTCGTGTACGTCGTGAAGGAGAAGTACACGCAATCCATCAAAGAACCGTCGAAGTTGCCGGTCAGCTGTCCCCATTCGCCCGCGCGGGACATCAGGAAATAAACCACGGCGAATGCCCAGACCTCGATGGCATGGGCCAGCAGGCTGCCCAACACCCCGACAACGATTCTGAACCGGCTCCAGATTTTCAGGCGCGGCATCCAGTCATTCAGGCGCAGCAGACACTCATAGTGGATCACTACCGCGATGATCACGACCAGGCTGTTGATCAGGGTGACGGCAAGCATTGGCCTGGCTCCAGGAAGACGAGCGTGTCACGCCAGCAGCAGATGGTTTTCGACCCGGCCGACGCCGGGCACTGACCAGGCCGCGCGCTCGGCAATCTGGCGTTCGCGCCACAGGTGAACCCGGCCTTCGAGCCGCACCACATCGCCTTCGACTTTGACGTGAATGTCCTGGGCATCGACTTCGGCGTTACGTTTGAGCGCGGCCTCGATGCGTTGCTGAATATCGAAGACATCCAGCCGTGGACGCAGGGTGATGCAATTGCTCACGCCGGTCACACCGGACAGCTTGCGTACCGAACGCTCGACGGTTTCCTTCTGATACTGCCAGTCGACTTCACCTTCCAGGGTGATGCGTCCGCTCTGCACGATGACCTTGACGTCACCTTCGGGAATGTCGCAGCTCCAGTGGATTATCTTCAGCGCCCGGGCAGCGATGGTGTCATCTGCGGTGCCGGCATTCCTGTCCAGTCGTACCTGGAGCTCTTCAGCCACTGCGCGCACGCCTTTCATGCGTTTCACCGCGCGCTCGGCACTGACCTTCTGAGCATAGCTTTTGACATGCCCGCTGAGGGTGACCACACCGTCCTCCACCGTGACGCCGATGTTGGCGGCATCGATTTCCGGCTGGAATTCGAGTTCTTCGAGAATATTTTTGCGCAGGTTCAAGTCGCTCATGACGGTGTCCTCTTTCGGGTAGGTGTCGATGGGTCAAACGTGCCTGTTGTTGTTTTTCTACACCGCGGTGACGCGCGCGCATTGAGGTATATCAACAATGCCGGCCTCGCCCTCGCATTGGCTGATGGCGTCTGCAAGTCGGTGATTGTTTGACAAAGATCAGAGTGGTGACCGGATAACGCCAGATACTCGAATCATTACCTTTGCCGTCGAGAGCAATCGAGGGAACAAACATGAACAAGCGCTTGCCGATTGTGGTGCTGAGTGTGCTGCTGGCAGCGACCACCGGTTGCAGTCATCGGCAGGCCGATGAACTCAACGCGCGGCTGGAGTCCGCTGAAGACAACGCGGCGACTGCCAGGCTGAGGGCTGATGAGGCGGTGCTCAAAGCGGAACAGGCGCAACGTGCTGCCGATGAAGCGAATGAGCGCGCCAAACGGCTGGCTGAGAAGGCCAATCGCAAGTAGCCGGCAACCATCTCGAAACAGCCATGAATCGGTGTTTTGGGCTGAAAGTGCCGGCGTTCTCATCCACATTCAGGAGACGGCCATGCGAATCACTTTTCTGGGGGCGGCTGGCACCGTCACCGGCAGCAAATACCTGTTGGATCACCGCGACCGGCATGTGCTGATCGACTGCGGGCTGTTTCAGGGTTACAAGCAATTGCGCCTGCACAACTGGGATCCTTTCCAGCTGCCCGTGCGGGATCTCGACGCGATCGTGCTGACTCACGCTCATCTGGATCACAGTGGCTACCTGCCGGTGCTGGTGCGCAACGGCTACCGTGGCCCGATCTATGCCACCGCAGCAACCTGTGAACTGGTGAAAATCCTGTTGCTCGACAGTGGGCGCCTGCAGGAAGAAGAGGCCGGATTCGCCAACCGCCATGGTTTTTCCAGGCATGCGCCGGCGTTGCCGCTGTACACCGAACAGGACGCCGAGCAGGCATTGAAACTCTTGCAGCCGGTGGAGTTGCATCATCGGGTCGAGATTGTTCCCGGCCTGAGCATCTTGCTGCGCGGTGCCGGACACATTCTGGGCGCGGCCACGGTCGAGGTGGTTGCCGACGGTGTCACGCTGGTCTGTTCCGGCGATCTGGGGCGGCCCAACGACCCGTTGATGCTTGCCCCCGAAACCATCGAGCAAACGGATTACCTGTTGATCGAGTCGACCTATGGTGACCGCCAGCACCCTGACGACGACCCCGAGCAACAACTGACCGACGTGATCAACCGCACGGCGTTGCGCCATGGCATTACCCTGGTACCGTCATTCGCGGTCGGTCGGGCGCAACTGCTGATGTATCACTTGTATCGCTTGAAGCAGAAACACGCGATTCCGGATCTGCCGATCTACCTCAACAGCCCGATGGCGACGGATGTCACGCGTCTGTATCAGCGTTTTCGCAGTGAGCACCGGTTGTCGCTGCAAGAATGCGAGGGAATGTGCCAAGGCACGCGTTTCATTCGTTCGACCCAGGAGTCGATCGATCTCGATCATCAGCGCATTCCGGCCGTGATCATTGCCGCCAGCGGCATGGCCACCGGCGGACGGGTGCTGCACCACCTCAAGGCATTGGCGCCGAGCCCGGCCAACTCGCTGCTGATGCCCGGTTTCCAGGCCGGCGGCACGCGGGGCGCACAGATCGTTGCCGGTGCGCCGTCAGTGCGTATCCACGGTCAGGAGGTGCCGATCCGCGCTGAAGTGGTACCGATGCAGACTCTGTCCGCGCATGCCGATGCCGATGAAATCATCCAGTGGCTGCGCGGTTTCAAACGTGCACCGAAACACACGTACGTGGTGCATGGCGAACCCAACGCCTCGGACGTTCTGCGGCGGCGTATCAGCCTGGAACTGGGCTGGTCGGTGTCAGTGCCGGAGTACCGGGACAGCGCCGAACTGGATGCCGCTGCCGATGTGCCTCCAGCCGAACGGCAGGAGTGACCGCTTCAAATCCGCTGGTGACGATCTTGACCGTTCCGCACGGTTCATCCGACTGGAGATCAATCATGAGCCAATATCAAAGTCTGTTGCTGGTAATCAATCCGGCTCTGCGCCGCTCTCCGGCGATCAGCCATGCGGCTGCTCTGGCCAAGGCCAGCGGGGCGACCTTGCATATCGTGGCGCTGGTCAAGTCATTGGACATTCTCTGGTTGCTTGAAGAAGGCGATCGGGAAAAAGCCCGGGCGAACTATTTGCAGGATCACCGCGACTGGCTCAAATATCAGGCCGGCAACCTGCGCGACAGAGGCATTGACGTGACAGTCGAAGTCGCCTGGTCGGATGACATGAAGCAAGAGATCCTCGACCTCGTCACCGAGATGATGCCCGACCTGCTGATCAAGCAAGTGCAGCATGAGTCGTTGCTCAAACGCGCCTTCTTCACCCCGCTGGACTGGCACCTGTTGCGTCATTGCCCGGTCCCGGTCTATCTGCTGGGCGGGGCAGGACAGGCATTGCCACGCAAGATCGTGGCAGCGGTCGACGCCTCCGCAAGCGACCCGGTGAACGACCAATTGAACAAGCGCATCATCGATCAGGCCACGGCCATGGCGATCCAGTGTGACGCCGAGTTGCATCTGTTGTACGCCTACGACATTTCGCAGGAGTACCTGGAGGAACTGGGCGAAGGCTTGACGGTTTCAGAGCTGACCAAGGAACTGCGCAGAGAGTTCGAGAGCGCGTATATCGACCTGGCCAAGCGCTATGGAGTACCCGCCGAGCGCCGGCATTTCGTGGTCGGCCACCCGGTTGCCGCACTCAGTGAGTTCGCCGATGCACAGCATGTGGATGTGATCGTCATGGGCCGGGTGCAATACCACGGGCTGGACAAGCTGCTGGGCAGCACCACCGAACATATTCTTTATCAGGTGCCGTGCAATCTGTTGGCGGTCTGACAGCGACGTCTGCCTGCGACAAATGCCGTGATGGGTTTATTGCAGTGTCGACCGGTGATTAACACTGCCAACATCCAGTTGCCTGCCGGTTGGCCGTTCATTGACAAAAATCAGAGGCCGGCCGTGCTGACGCCAGATACTTCAGGGGGCGCCGGACTTTTCCCGGCGCAATCACCCAAGGAGAGTCATCATGAACAAGCGTTTATCTGTGGTTCTGCTCAGCGTCCTTTTGGCGATGAGCGCGGGGTGCAGCAATAAAAAGGCGCAGGAAATGGACACGCGAATCGACGCCGCCCAGAGCACTGCAAACGCGGCACAATCCCGTGCCGACGCGGCTTACTCCAGGGCGGATCAGGCAGCCGCTGCAGCCAGTCAGGCACAACGTACGGCCGATGAGGCCAATGAACGCGCCAGCCGGATGCTGGAAAAGGCCAGCCGCAAATAGTGAGTCCGTGCGGCCAGCGTTTGCAGCAGTTGTGCAAAGGGTGGCGTAAAAAAAACCTTGCCGGTTTCCCGGCAAGGGGTACGACAGCGCGAAACTTACTCGCCCTTGATCGGTACGACTTTGTCCGCTTTAATGGCTTCAGGCTTTTTCGGCAACGAGATACTCAGCACACCTTTGCTGAAACTCGCGTCGATCTTCTCGGCGTCGACGCCTTTGGGCAGGTTGAAGACCCGCTCGAAGGAACCATAGTGACGCTCGCTCAGGTGGTAGCCCTTCCTTTTTTCTTCCTTGTCCTCTTTCTTTTCGCCCTTGATGATCAGGCTGCCGTTCGACAATTTGATCTCGATGTTCTTGTGATCCATGCCGGGTAATTCGGCGGTGATCTCGTAGCTTTTGTCCTTTTCACTGATATCCACGGCCGGCATGCCGTGACCGATCAGTTCGCGCCGCCAGAGCGGTTCGACGTCGAACAGCCCACGACCAAAGGGTGAAAGCCCCGAACCGCGGTTGAAGTCTTCGAACAGGTGATCTACCTGCTGGCGCAGTTTTTCCAGAGGGCGCCACAAGTCTGCATTCAGCGGATGCTGAAGGGATTTGTCTTTGGTATCGGTAGTGACCGGCATTTTCTTCACGGAGTTGCTCATTTTGAATTCTCCTTTGCGAATGGACGGCGGCTTACGGACATCCGAACCGGAGCGCTCACTGGTCGGCATAGATTTCGCCCTGCCACGTCAGCTTCAATGTCGGCGAGAACAGCGTGTCAGTGGTTGATAAAAGTCAATTACGGGGGGAACGGCGTTTCGCTCAGAAGCCAAATGGCAGCGTGCGGCCCAGCCCTATGCAAACGTCGGCCCGCTCTTGGGCGACGGACTGGTAGCTCCTGTCCTGGAACCAGGTTTTGCGCACCACGTCGATGTTTCCTGCGCGGTGTTGAAGGAGGGAGCGCCAATCTCACACGCCAGAAATGAAACAGCCCTGAATATTCAGGGCTGTTTTTTAGTTATTCGAAAATACTTCATCCGTTCTTGCTGTAGCCGCTGCCGACGTCTGTCAGATTCGAATAAAAGATACAGCCGATCAGCCTCGCGAACAGGCCTAACGTGTCCGCCAGATCCGGGTCGTCGAATATGACCGCCCTGGAGTCCAAGGCACACAGTGCGCCCCACAGTTGACCGTCGGGAAGAAAAATGGGCGCGCCGGCGTAGCTTTCAATCAAATATTGCTTCACTACGGGACGCGTGGAAAACCTGCCGTCGCGACTGATTTGTGGCACGAACAGCACTTGGGGGTCTCTGCGAAACTCACTGCACAGCGTGGTTTCCAGTTCCAGCGTGTCACCGGTGTGGATTCCAAGCTCGATCGGATCGTAGGCGGAACAGACAATCCATTCCGTGTCGGTGAATTTGGCGATCGCCGCAAAGCGCGTCCCGGTCATGCGTGTGACCAGTTGCAGAATATTGGTAGTGGCTTCAATTTCAGCGATAGAGGAACGTTCCTCTGCGCTTAGCAACGCTCTGTGAATGGTGTCACTGAGAGGCATGCAGTGTTCTCCGGTCATGATTGTTCGAGCTGGCAACGGCTAAACGCGTTTGAAACTTCGCGTTTGATTGCCGGCAAAACGGATTCGTTCACTTGAAGGGGTCTGATGGCTACCATAATTAAGGATCGTTTGCGTGTGGCTTGAGGCACCGTTATCGGCGGCGTAGCCTTGAACACACATTTGTTCTATGTCGCATTGAAGGCAAGGTGAGAAAGTGGAAGGCGTAGTGTTGAGCGAGAAGATGCAGCGTGAAGCTGATCGGCTGCTGGCGCAGATTGTCCGGGCAGATTCGATGATCATTGCGGTGAAGGCGGGGGCGCGTGCGGATGGCTTCGTGCTTGGGCTGGAAACCAGTGAGGTTTTGCGTGCCTGCGATGCTGAAAAGCTGTACGTCATTTTTGAAGCGGCTTTGGTGGAGCGTCTGAAAACGCTTTCACGGTCTTGAGCGGCTTGTCAGGCTTCAACTGTATTTTGCAGGCAGGTCAAGACCGGTGAGCCAAGCACCGCTGTCTGTCGAATCCAGTTGATTAGTGTTTGCGGTTTGTCTTGGTTAGTATCAAGCACGAAGCCGCCGCACCGCGAATGATTCTCTCCCGTCACCCCATTGAGGCATCCAATGCAGGCCAGTCGTGCCAATCTTGCCGATTTCGTTTATTTCCTGGCCATTGCTCGCCACCAGAGTTTCAGTCGCGCCGGGAAGGAAGTCGGTATCAGTGCTTCGGCGTTGAGCCATGCGATCAAGGGGCTTGAGTCGCGGTTGGGGGTCCGTCTGCTGAACCGAACGACGCGCAGTGTCACCTTGACCGCTGCGGGCGAGGAGCTGCACAGCGTCATCAGCAAACCCATGGATGAAATCGGTTTGGCGACGGAAGCGCTTAATCGCTTTCGCGATGAACCGATCGGACGTATTCGTCTGAATACCTTAAGCGATGCTGCCGACTTGTTACTGGGGCCCGTATTGCCGGTGCTCAATGATCGGTATCCGGAAATCCAGGTCGATCTGACGGTCACCAATCTCATCGTCGATGTGATCGGCGGCGGCCATGATGCCGGGATCCGCTATGGCGGAACGGTACCGGAAGACATGATCGCTCAGCGCTTGTCACCGGATATCCGCTGGGTGGTCGCGGGTAGCGCGGACTATCTTGAACGCTTCGGCGTTCCCCAACATCCGAACGACTTGATGCACCACCGTTGCCTGCGGATTCGGCTGGGCAATGGCGCCATGTACGATTGGGAGTTCGAGAAAGAAGGACAGCAGCTCTCCATTGCTGTCCCGGGGTGCATCACCATCGATGAAACTCGCGTCGGACTTTCACTGGCTCGTCAAGGCGCGGGCCTCATGTACGCCCCTGAGCCGGCGATGATGCCGCTGCTCGAAAGTGGTGAGGTGATCAGGGTGCTCGACGACTGGTCCAGCACAGGTTCCGGGTTTCACATGTACTATCCCAGTCACCGTCAATTGCCGGTAGGGCTGCGTCTGTTGATTGACTTGATCCGTGAACTTCAGCCCATCGGCGATTACCAGGCGTAAGCCCGTGACGCGTTGCCTGCTTCCGGCCTGATACCCGCGAGGTGTCGCGGCGGGCATCGATGCGCCCACGCCTGAGCTCGGCGCATCGTTTCAGTGTTGTGTGCCAAGCAATGCCTGGTACTGCGCGTCGGTCACCGGTTCCAGCCACTCGACGTTCTTGCCGTCCCGAGCTTCCTGAATGGCAATGTGGGTCATGCCGTTCGTGGATGTGGCGCCGTGCCAGTGCTTCACGCCCGGTGGTGTCCAGACCACATCACCCGGTTTGATGACGATCTTCTCGCCCCCGGCTTGTTGTATCCAGCCTGTGCCTGAGGTGACCACCAGCGTCTGGCCCAGAGGATGGGTATGCCAGACCGAGCGTGCGCCGGGCTGAAACGTCACTGCGCCTGCCGAAACAGTCGAGGGTGCCCGCGCTGCAAACAGTGGATCGATGCGCGCGTTGCCAACGAAGTTGCCGGGCGCCCCGGTGATGGATGCTTGTTCGCCATTTCTGACCACGCTCATAGTCTCGTCGGCAGGCAGTTCGGCAGCATGGCTTGCGAACGCAGGCATCAAGGTCATTGCCAGCATGGGTAAGGCGACACGTGTTTTCATCGGCAGATTCCTGTTGATTGAAGAAATGCGCCTCCACGCTAGTGCACCAACTTCCGCGCGACTACCGGGAAAAACCTGCATGAAACGATGAGCAGCGCTCACTAATCGTCTGTTTCATCGCACTCGGTGTTTTGTCACGGCGATCTCGCCTTTCTTCACGATTGATGAGTATTGCTCATCGGAACATCCCACTCAGGGCCGGTATTCAGCTCTCCGAGCGTCGATTACCTTGGTTACATCAAACAATGTCTGCTCAGTGCGTTATGAGGCTATTGCTCATAAACATTCTGCGCAGCTGCAAAGTGAGGAACATTCGATGAGTTTTTCGTTCGAGAACAAGGTCGCCCTGGTGACCGGCGCGGCTTCCGGTATCGGTCTGGCCACCGCGCAGGCGTTCGCACGGGCCGGCGCTGCCGTAGCGTTGGCGGATATCGATGGCGGCGCTGCACAGGCAGCGGCGCAGGCCTTGATAGCTGCAGGACATCGCGCTATCGGCATTCGCTGCGACGTGGCGGACGTCGGTCAGGTTCAAGCCATGGTCAAGGAAACGGTCGCGACATTCGGTCGTCTGGACGCTGCGTTCAACAACGCCGGTATTCAGAACCTGTTAGCTGAGACAGCCGACGCCACGGTCGAGGATTACGATCGGGTCATGTCGGTCAATTTGCGCGGCGTCTGGGCGTGTATGAAATTCGAACTCGAACATATGCGCCGCCAGGGCGGCGGAACGATCGTCAACTGCTCGTCTTTGGGCGGTCTGATCGGAGGTGCCGAGCGGGGCAACTATCACGCGGCCAAGCACGGTGTCCTCGGCCTGACCAAAAGCGCAGCGCTGGAGTATGCCGCACGCAACATCCGCGTCAATGCGGTGTGCCCTGGCTTGATCTGGACGCCGATGGCCGAGCGGATGGTCGAAGCGGGGCAGGGTGAAGCGCTGGCAGGCATGACCAAGGCTATCCCCATGGGACGTCACGGCAAGCCGGAAGAAATCGCTGACGCTGTGCTTTGGCTGAGCAGCTCGACCTCAAGCTACGTCACGGGGCAGTCCATCTCGGTGGATGGTGGTTTTGTCATGCGCTGAGGCGCGTCCACCGAAGTATCGGTAGGTCGAAACATACGGCCTGACGATCGGCCAACCGCAGGCTCTGTCGGTAATCACTTAAAGGAGTAAGCCATGCCGCCATCGAACACTTCCCGGTTAACCGCCACGCTGCTGATTGTCCTTGGCTCCTTTATCTTGCTCATCGGACTTTCGCTGCTAGCGGGTGGTTTTTATCTCGTTGCGCTGGGCGGCTCGTGGTACTTCGCCCTGGCAGGTGCAGGATTGGCCATCAGTGGTGTGTTGATGTTGCGTCGACGTCGATCCGGAGCACTGGCGTACCTGCTGGTGTTCGCCGGCTCTGTCTGCTGGTCGGTTCTGGATGTGGGGTTGACGTTCTGGCCGCTGTTTTCGCGCCTCTTCGCGCTGGCTGTCATCAGCGTACCGGTGCTGGTGGCGATCCCGTATTTGCGCAGTCGCCAGCGTGGCACACTGGCGCGGCTGGCTTGCGTGGCGGCTGCGGGCATGGTCGTGGGGCTGTGCGCAACGCTCTACGCAGCCTTGCAACCGCAACCCATTCTGACCGCCGAGAGGATGCCGGCGCCTGTACCGGGGAAAGCGGTCGGCACAGTCGAACCCACGACCGACTGGCGTTATTTCGGTCATACACCTTCAGGAACACGACATGCCGTGAGCGATCAGATAACGCCGCAGAACGTGTCGAATCTGACGCTTGCCTGGACATATCGCACAGGTGAAATACCCAAAGGTGCGCAAGGGCATGTGGTGACCCCCCTTCACGTCAATGGCGTGCTCTACGGTTGTACGCAGTCGAGCCAGTTGTTCGCCCTGGACGCGGATACCGGCAAAGAGATTTGGCATCACGACCCCAAAACCCAGGCAAACAATGTTTACCCGCGTTGCCGAGGCGTGGGCTATTACGAAGAAGCCCACGAGCTGGCCGCCTCAAACAACGCTGTTGCAGCGCAGCCCTGTTTGCGGCGAATCATCGCGACCACGGTTGACGCACGGTTGATTGCAGTAGACGCGCAGACTGGCCAGGCGTGCAGCGATTTTGGTCAGCATGGCAGCGTAAGCCTGCGTATCGGCGTGGGCGATACAGATCAGGATTTGTACTTTCCGACGGCCGCACCGACGGTTGTGCGTGATCTGGTAGTGGTCGGTGGGCTGGTGTGGGACAACCAGAAAACAGGTGAACCGTCTGGCGTGGTCCGCGCCTTCAATGTGCGCTCGGGGGCATTGGTGTGGGCCTGGGATCTGGGCAATCCGGCGATTACCCGCGAGCCTCCCGAGGGGCAGACTTACACCGCAGGTACGCCGAATGTCTGGTCGACACCGGCCTTTGACGATGCGCTTGGACTCATCTACTTGCCCACCGGCAATGCCACTCCGGATTTTTGGGGCGGTCATCGCTCCGAGGCCGATGATCGCTACTCGTCTTCCGTCGTCGCACTCGACATCGCGACTGGCCTCGAGCGCTGGCGCTTCCAGACGGTTCACCACGATCTCTGGGATTACGATGTACCTTCGCAACCAGCGCTTTACGATGTTCCTGATGGCCATGGAGGAATGCTCCCGGCACTGATTCAGACCACCAAGCGTGGCCAGATCTTCATGCTTGACCGGCGTAACGGAAAGCCAATTGCGACAGTCGAAGAACACCCTGTTCCTCAAGGTGGTGTGGCGGATGAGCGAATTTCTGCGACTCAACCCTATTCGACCGGAATGCCCGCCATCGGCACTGAGCCGCTCAGCGAAAAGCGCATGTGGGGGCTTACGCCGCTGGACCAATTGATATGCCGGATCGACTTTCGCAAGGCTAGATATGAAGGTGAGTTCACGCCGCCGAGCGAGCACCTGACGCTCCAGTACCCAAGCTGGTTGGGCGGCATGAACTGGGGATCGGTGTCCATTGCGGAAAACCTCGGCTACATGATCGTCAATGACACCCGGGTAGCCATCTGGAACCGAATGATCCCCCGTGCCGCTTATGACGCGAAAATCCTTAGTGGCGGCGGCCATGAAGGGAACGCTCCGCAGGCGGGGACACCGTGGGGTATCGAGCAAGGCCGCTTCCTGTCGCCGTTGGGTATTCCGTGCCAGGAGCCGCCTTTCGGCACCATCAGTGCAATCGACCTGGCGACTCGAAAGGTGGCTTGGTCGATGCCCTTGGGGACCACCGAGCAAACGGGTCCGCTGGGCATTGCCACGCACTTGCCGATGCCGATTGGCATGCCCACTCGGGGCGGTCCGGTGACTACATCAAGCGGCCTGGTGTTCATGGCCGGCACTCAGGACTTTTACCTCCGTGCCCTTGATGTTCGCACCGGCAAAGAACTGTGGAAGGGCCGTCTGCCTGTCGGAGCCGAAGCGACTCCAATGACTTATGTTTCCCCATACACCGGCAGACAATTTTTGGTCATCAGTGCCGGCGGTAACTCGGCGACGACGCAAAAGGGGGACTATGTGATGGCCTTTGCGTTACCTGAGCACGGCGTGCAGTAACTCCGCATGCCTGCTTACGGAAAGCACAAGCACGACTCAATTGATGAAAGGCGCGCCACTGACTGGACAACGCCTGCGCGTGAGGGGATTGACAGATCTTCCGAACAGAAATGATTGATGCAGCCACCGGAAGTTGTGTCTGCTGCGCGGACTCACTGTGGTACGACACGCAGAAAAAAGCCCGCGAGAGAGGCGGGCTTCAAGGGGCGGGCTTCAGAGGCAGTCGGACTTGCCTATCTGAAAATTGACGATCGGTGAACGGGTTGAATCTTTGTAGAGGAGGTCAATGGAAAGACCCGATTTCACGAACTGTCCCAAACCTTTTTCATTACAGAATGCAGAAGCTGCAATCGCTCTTGCATCCTTGGTGAACTCATCAGAATCGATTTCGTCTTTGGTAACTTTTGTGAGTGTGTAAGAGATACGCATGACCTCATCGCTGTAGGTCACAGAATCGACGCGAGTTGAGTCATCAGATACTTTTCCGGACTGCACACTCATGATGAGCGCGAGCCCTTTGAGTTGGCGCTCCCGCTCCTGCTTTTTCTCTTCCTGGCCAGATTTTGCGTGCCACACCTGTACCAGGATAAAGAGCAAAGTCATTGCCGAAAAAAATAGGATGATTCCGCGATTCTGTTTCAATTGAGAGTACCGTAGCAAAAGGCCATTACTTATTTGAGCATGTTGATCGCACCATCTCAAGTTGGAGAAGTTTCATCATTGATGAACCAGAAATCTCGACGGCATCGATCCGCTGAGAGATTGCGCTAGTCAGTCATGACAGGCAGGAAACAGTCAGAAGCGGACATCGGGAAACCGACCGCTACCGGCCAGAAGCGGTCTTTGGGAACGACGCTTTAACATGTTGAAATCGCACCAGGTTAATGATCAGGTTGCCCTTCGTGACAGGCGGGTTTCGGCCAGGAGCGGTCATCCTCGGCCGTCAGCTTTCGGCTGTCACTCCTGACCCTCCACATTCGGCCAGAATCTGACATCGCCGGCGCAACCCTACATGTCTATGAAAAGGGCAGTGGGGCAGCCATTCGTCAGCAGGACGAACAGCCGCTTCTTGACAGGCAAGTTATCTGGGCAAATACTCGCGGCAAGATTCATATAGATGACTAGATAACAAGGTGAATAAAGTCGATGAATTCTTTATCCAGTGATGCCCGACTCCCGCTGTACCAACGCCTGCGTGACCAATTGGCTGAGCAGATCGCCAATAATCGCTGGCGTCCGGGGGAGGCGATCCCTACTGAAGCGGCGCTGTCTGCTGAATACCAACTGTCCACCGGCACGGTGCGCAAGGCGATTGATGCGTTGGTCAGTGAGGGCATTCTGGAGCGTCAGCAAGGGCGAGGGACGTTCATTCGCCGGGCGCAGTTTCAATCCTCATTGTTCCGTTTCTTCCGATTCCAAACTGTTTCCGGTGAGCGCCAGGTCCCGGAGAGTCGCATCCTCTCGATCGAGCCCGTTGCCGCACCTTCGGCCGTAGCGCAAGCACTGGGGTTGCCCGCCGATGCGCCGGTCATTCGTATTGTCCGTGTGCGTCTGCTCGATGTTAAGCCGGTGCTCGCCGAAGAAATCTGGTTGCCCCGCCAGCGGTTTCAGGCGCTGCTGGAGATCGACCTCAGTCGCGAAGGGCCGCTGCTGTATCCGATCTACGAAGAAGTGTGCGGACAGGTTGTTGCATCGGCCGAAGAAACGCTGACCGCTGAATCGGTGAATGACGTGCATGCCCGATTGCTCCAGGTAGCGGTCAACAGTCCGGTGATCGTGATCGAGCGTCTGGCCCGCGACTACGCGGGTAGCCCGCTGGAGTGGCGTCGCTCGCGCGGCCACGCGGAGCACTTCCGCTACAGCGTGGATATTCGCTGACGCTTGCCTGTGTAGCGGAGCGTTCTGCGGCGGCTAGATCGCCGCCCGATTTCTGTTTGTTTGCCAAAGCTGACCCTGTCGCGGTGCGGTTGGCTGTCGGCTGCCTTGCGTAACACCTATAAGGATAAGAATCATGTTCAGCTGGTATCGCCAAGTCACTCCTCGGGAGCGCAAAACGTTTTGGGCCTGCTTCGGCGGATGGTCGCTCGACGCGTTGGAAGTACAAATGTTCGGTCTGGCGATTCCGGCGCTGATCGCCGCTTTCTCGCTGACAAAGGGCGATGCAGGATTGATCAGCGGCGTTACCCTCGTCACCTCGGCACTCGGTGGCTGGGTGGGTGGGACGTTGTCTGACCGCTATGGCCGTGTGCGCACGTTGCAGTTGATGATTGTGTGGTTCTCGTTCTTCACCTTTCTCTCGGCCTTCGTCACGGGCTTCAATCAGCTGTTGGTGGTCAAGGCGCTGCAGGGTTTCGGGATTGGCGGGGAGTGGGCGGCCGGTGCGGTGCTGATGGCCGAGACGATCAATCCGCACTATCGCGGCAAGGTCATGGGCACTGTGCAAAGTGCCTGGGCGGTGGGTTGGGGCCTGGCGGTCGGGGTGTTCACGCTGATCTATACCTGGGTGCCACAGGACATGGCCTGGCGTGTGATGTTCCTTGTCGGGTTGCTGCCGTCGTTCCTGATCATCTGGGTACGTCGTAACGTTGAGGAGCCGGACAGCTTCCAGCGTCTGCAAAAAGACAACGCCATCCCACAGAGTTTCTTCAAGTCGCTCGCCGGCATTTTTCGCCCGGAACTGATTCGCGTGACCTTGTTTGGCGGGCTGCTGGGACTGGGCGCGCACGGTGGCTATCACGCGGTAATGACCTGGTTGCCGACCTTCCTCAAGACCGAGCGCAATCTCTCTGTGCTGAACTCGGGCGCGTATCTGGCGGTGATCATCTTCGCCTTCTGGTGTGGTTGTGTGGCCAGCGGCTATTTGATCGATCGCATTGGCCGTCGTAAAAACATTGTGCTGTTTGCCTTGTGCTGCGTGGTCACGGTGCAGTGCTACGTATTTTTGCCGCTGACCAATACGCAGATGCTGTTCCTGGGGTTCCCGTTGGGGTTCTTTGCCGCCGGTATTCCGGCCAGTCTGGGAGCGCTCTTCAACGAACTTTACCCTGCCGATGTACGTGGCGCCGGCGTTGGCTTTTGCTACAACTTTGGCCGGGTGCTGTCCGCTGTATTTCCATTCCTGGTCGGGCACATGAGTGACTCCATGTCGCTGGGTTCGGCGATTGGTATCGATGCCGGGATCGCCTACGGCGTGGCGGTGTTTGCCGCACTGTGCCTGCCTGAAACCCGGGGCAGGGACCTCGAAGCCAATGCCACCTCCGTTTCGGCCGGTATCAACGGCAATCAACGCGCTCGGGCGTGATGATCCTAACCTTCAGTAGATAAAACCCATGTCAGATACCCGCTCCAAGTCGATCACCGGCATCGACTCCCATGCCCATGTGTTCAGCCGTGATCTGCATCTGATCGGTGCACGGCGCTACACCCCTGAGTACGACGCCACGCTTGGCCAGTACCTTGAGCATTTGCAAACGCATGGTCTGAGTCACGGTGTATTGGTGCAACCCAGTTTCCTTGGCACCGACAATAGCTACCTGTTGGCAGCGTTGAAGCGAGCGCCGCAGCAGTTGCGCGGTGTGGTGGTGCTGGAGCCAAGCGTCAGTCGTTCCACCTTGAATGACATGGCTCGACTGGGCGTGGTCGGCGTGCGCTTGAACCTGATCGGCAAGGCGTTACCGGATTTTCGTGACAGTGCCTGGCAAGGGTTTTTCAGCGATATCGCTGATCTCGACTGGCATGTCGAGTTGCACCGGGAAGTCAGGGATCTGCCGGGCCTGATCCAGCAATTGACGCCGTTCGGCGTGAAGTTGGTGATCGATCACTTTGGGCGGCCGGACGCGAATGCGGGTCTCGATCAGCCCGGGTTTGGCGAGTTGCTTGAGGCCGGATCTAAAAGTCCGATCTGGATCAAGGTATCGGGAATCTATCGTTTGGGAGGTACGCCACAACAGAACATTGATTTCGCTCGAAGGGCATTACCGTTGCTGGAACAAAGCTTCGGCCTGCATCACTTGGTATGGGGCAGTGACTGGCCGCATACGCAGCATGAGCAAAGCATCGGTTTCGCCACCGTCGTCGACCAGTTGCAAGCCTTGGAACTTTCGGCGCAAGCCAGCGACTCGCTGCTGGTGCAAGCGCCTCGAAGGTTATTCGGTTTTTAGAAAGTCGAACGCTGAAACTCAGCCGTTGCAGATGCCATTCATTTCACCCACACACACAAGAATTTGGGCACCAGCCCAACCGAGAACCTTTCATGACTCCCTTAGATATAGATCTGTTACTGACCGCATTGATCAGCGTCCTGGTGCTGGTAGCGCTGATCGTCTCGCGCCTCAAAATGCACCCGCTGCTGGCTTTGCTGGTAGTTTCCGTCGGCGTAGGCTTTGCAACCGGAATGGAGCCAGATGGCATCGTCTCCCACTTGGTCACCGGCGCCGGCAAGACACTGGGGGCAGTGGGGGTGGTCATCGCGCTGGGGGCGATGCTCGGCAAAATTCTTGCTGACGCCGGCGTCACCGAGCAGATTGCTGCGGTCATCCTCAAGCGCACAACGGATCGGATGATTCCGTGGGCGATGATGATGGTCGCGTTTGTGATTGGCATTCCGATGTTTTTCGAGGTCGGCCTGGTGATCATGCTGCCGCTGATCTTCAGCGTCGCGCGCAAGCTGGAAGGTCAGGCGCGCTTCAAGGGTTCAGCGTATGTCTATGTGGGCGTTCCGGTGATTGCCGCACTGGCCGCCATGCACGGCATGGTTCCGCCGCACCCTGGCCCGTTGACGGCCATCGCCGCGCTGAAAACCTCGGTCGGGCCGACCATGCTCTATGGTTTCCTGGCGGCTATCCCGGCCATGATTTTAGGCGGCCCACTGTATGGCGCATTCATTTCCCCGCGCATGAGCACTCGGCCCGATCAGGTGTTGCTGGATCAGTTCACCCTGGCTGAAAAAACCGACGATAAACCAAGCCCCAGCGTATACCTTGGCGTGCTGGCAGCCTTGCTGCCGGCGATCCTGATGCTGATCCATGCCGTCGCCGAGATGGTATTGGCCAAGGACAATGCGCTGCTGAAAATGGCCGGTTTCCTCGGCAATCCGCTGATAGCGATGCTGCTGGGCGTGCTGTTCGCCGGGGCCAGTCTGGTACTCGCGCGCGGCGGCGATGCGGGGCAATTGCGAGAGTCGCTGGGCAAGAGCCTCAAGCCAATCGCCTCGATCATCATGATCATCGCCGGCGGCGGTGCCTTTCAGGAACTGCTGACCAGCGCCAAGGTGGGCGATGCGATTGTGCACCTGACTCAGCAGTCGGCGTTCCCTCCGCTGATCCTCGGTTGGTTGATCGCCATGTTGCTTTCGGTGTCTACCGGTTCCGCCACGGTAGGTATCGTGGGGGCTGCCGGTTTGCTCGCGCCGCTGGCCGGTGCTGATCCCAGCCTCAACCTGCCGCTGCTGGCCTTGTCCATTGGCTGCGGCTCGTTGTTCTTCAACTACGCCAACCATGCAGGTTTCTGGATGGTGAAGGAATCCTTTGGCATGACGATGGGCGAAGCCACCAAGACTATTTCGGTGGTGCAATCGATCGTCGCCGTGGTTGGTTTGATTGTGGTGTTGCTGTTGAACGTGGTCGTGTAATGACCTGAGGCGGCGTCCAATCAGGACGCCGCCATCTGTGAAACCCCTTATTGGCCGTCGATCAGGCGCGGCAGTTGCAGCGGATTGGACTCGCCCAGTGCCTCACCGACCGGTTGAATCCACAGTCGAAAGTTGCCTGTCGAAGACAGCCACATCTCCCATCATTTCAAGGTCGAACAAGTGATGTCGGAAGACGACGGGCGAGCGGTGGACGGTCCGGCCTTCGAGGATCTTCGCGGCCACCAATATCAACCAGGCCTCAATCTTGCGGCGGATGAAGCGCTTCATGCCGCCACCTGCGTCGGCTGTTCTTGGCGCAGCGCCTGGTCACTGCGGCGAACTCCAGACCTGACTGCCGAGCAGTACTCCTTGCGCGCCTGGGTGAGCTTTCTGTGTAGGGACTCATAGGCATACATGGCGAGCCGAAAGTTTGGGATCGCGACTGGAAGGAGGTGTGGAATTTCCTGCGTGAAGCTATTTCAGAAGTGGATGTTCAGGCGTTGCAGTCTGTGTGGCAGGTCATCTTTGATGAAAATTCTGAAGATGCGGCATAAAGGTATTTCTATGTTGGGATTTGTAAGGTAGTTTTCCCATAGTGCACAAGTAACGCGAAACGCACATAGACATTCAAGCCCGGCCAATCGCCGGTTTTTTGCTGAGGTGATATGGATACTGCCGGCCACGAGCTCGACCAAATCTACTTCGTGACACTTTACCTTCCCGGTTTCTTTTCGTTTGTATTAGTCATCGCCTTAGCAGTGCTTCGGAGGCAGTTTCTCGTCATACCGCAATGGAAAGCTTTTGCGCTTTTTACGATAGGGTTGCTGATGATCGGCGGTGCGTTACCAGTATGGCGGGCACTCTTTCCTGAGCCATGCCTCTACTATCCTTTTAAGCCATTGAGCCCTTGTTGGATGGAGCCATCAGCAGCATTTCAGATGGGACTATTTGGCGGGGTTGTCGGTGCGCTAATAGCGCTGGTAGTACTCAAGGTTTCGCGAGTAGCCGCCAGGAAAATAAGTAGTGTCAGGTAACAGAAAGCCCGCCCAGTGCGGTTTTTTTGTAGCCAGGGCAGCACTCGGGAATGGCTGGACGTCGATAGCCGAATAGTGCGACGTACGGAATCAACACCGGCAGCCCGCGTACCCTCCTCAAACTTGCTTTCGGGGTGGGGCGAGATTTAAAGCTGGAGACGCTGAGCATGAATCCTGCTCGGCGCCTCCTAGATCATTTTTGGATCAGAGTGCCGAATTGGTATCGAGCATTGCCTTTTTCGCAGCCTCGAAGTTTTCTGAAGAGAACTTGACGACGTCGCCGCCCTCAATCACTACGGTTGCTGGGCCGCCGAGGATTGCATTAGCCAAGAAGGCTTTTCCTTTTTCAGTCTCCGGAGACAGAACTCTTTTCCCACCGAGGCAGGCTTGAACGAACTTCACATTGGTTCCGTTTATTTGAAAAGGGCCTGCGGGTCTAGGATTAGAGTTTTCCCCTTTTTCACAAAATGCCCCCGACAAGTCCACCAAATTCATGACCACGTGTTCGCCTTCAAACAAGCTTGCCATCGCAAGCAACGGTTGCTCTCCGGCCGGGTCGAGAACGTACATCGTTGAGGTGAACTGCCGCCACTCGTTTGCTTGGGCGGTAAAAGACAGGGCAGATGCAAGTGCAAAGGCGAAGAGCTTGCGCATTTATAACTCCATTCTTGAAAGCATTGGTTGTTTCCGGCGCTTTCCAAAGCGCTCGATCAGCAGTGGGCTGATGGCGACGTAATATTACACGTGCTCTACAGATTGGTCATAAGTTAAGTCGTCCGAGTGTAGGCAGGCCAAAGACTGCTATAGATTTCAGTTGATTTTCGATTTTTTTCGTGCAAAGACTGTCGCGAAGACGAGTTTTTCGTGTTAAGGAAGTCAACGAGCCTCGGCATTTGCCGGGGCTTTTTCGTTTCCGGCTCCCCACACCCATTTTTCCGAGCTAGCCTATGTGCGTGAAATTTCTCAGTAACGCTGCTCATTTTTGCATTCGCGGCGGCACGCTCCTATTTTTTATAGGGGCTACCATGAAAATCCTGTGGGCATGCGTTCTGGCGTTGTTGGTCACCGGCTGTTCTAACCATCATCCGATAGGCTCAATCAGGTCGGGGCCTTGATTCCGGACGTTCCCCACGGCCCGGTCAACCTTGAACCACTCGAACGCCTCTGTCGGTTCACCTTGGTGCAGCGCCATCTGTTCGGCGCGTTCTTTCGGCGTGGCCGGGTCCAACCATTCCCGGGCGAGTTTTCGTTGATCTTGAAGAGCAGGGAAGGGAGCAGGTCGGAGTTGGGCATTTTGGTTTCCTTGGCAGCCAAGGCATCAGCGTAGCACCGTGTTACATGAAGAGTGTTTTAACGATTGGCAGGACGCCGGAGAGGGGAGAAATCGGTCGGAGTTATGGAACCCGCCCACAAAAGTTATGGAACACATATCGAAAGGCAGAATTTTTCGTAAACGCCAGAAACGACAAAGCCCTGAATAATCAGGGCTTTGTCGTACATAAGATGGCGGAGGCGATGGGATTCGAACTCATGGACCTGTTACAGTCGACGGTTTTCAAGTCCGAAGAATAATCCTTTAATTTCAATCTGTTAGCCTAAATTTATTTCCACAAGCCAGTGTTCGCCGATGCTCTGAGGGGCGCTGAAATCAGGGGGTAGGAATCTAATTGCGGAAATGATTTTTTGCCGGTTTTTGATTTTTCTGGTGGAGGGTTCGTGCCTTATGTCGGTGGTTGAACCGAAATATTTCCGTGGGCGCTAAATTCAGCGCACCTCGCGGGTAGCCATATTGTTGGACTCGCCTGGGCTCTCTTTTTTTTGACAAAAACATGGCTGATTTGACAGGCTGTCTTGGCTAAAATTTTGATGCCAGTGCCAAAGGAATTGCATGAAATTCACAGATATCAATCCAGGAAATTTACTGGCATCCCCGTCCCCTGTGATAAGCGACATCCTCGAACCCAAACTGGAAGGTTTACCATTTCATCTCATGCATTGGGAAGACTTCGAGAGACTATGCGCGCGCTTGATCCAGCACCAGTATTCGGAAGGCGGCCTACAGGTTTTCAAATATGGAAGGGCAGGGCAGGATCAGAAAGGTATTGACATCATCTGGCAGGCACCACGAGAGAGCAAATACAAGGTTGCTCAGGTAAAAAGATGGAGGAAAGTAAAACCGGCAGACATTCGAACTTGGGTCAAGACCTTCCTTGAAGCAAAGTTGGCGACCGAGTCACGCACCTGGATTCTCTGTCTTTCGATTGATATTCAAGAAGACACTCAACTGCTTGAGGCTTGGCACTTAGCCAAAAAGGAATTGGAAGCACATGGCTTATCTGCTGAAATTTGGCACAAAGGCTGGATCGAACAGCTTCTGCGGCAGAATCCGGAACTCGTCGAAACCTTTTTCTCTAAACAGATCAGTGACCGCTTCTGTCATACACTGAGGATGCCTATAGAAGAACAGCAGTTTTATCGAAAAGGCTTCTCTCAGCACTACGATTCGCATCTTACTATCGAAAACGAAAGCGTCAGGATGGAAGTCCTGCTGCCAAGTCCGAAATCGCATATAGCTTCCGCCATTTTTTCCTTTGCCCGATCCAATTTGGCGGGAGTTTCCTTGGCCATTGCTGGGAAGGATTTGGTGCATTGGCTGCAATGGGCAGGGCATTATCACGATCCGGTAAAGGGACCTTTTACTTTGCCGCTGAGCGATTCGGCGCGTTTCTTGCTCACAACACAGAAGTTCCAATTGAGCTTGGACCGAAAAGAGCTAGAGGACCTGAATTGGTGCCTGATCCAGGTTTGGACTCACTATCTAGACACGATTCAGAGGCTGGAAGCCAATTGGCGCTGTCTAAGATTCAAGCAACTTTCCGATTCATCACAGCCTGTACATACAATCTATAGCGTTTCACGTTTTCTCTGGCGCCTCATCATGATTTACGCCAGAGAGCATGACTACGCTACAGGTGAGACCGAAGAACATATATTTGATGCTTCTGGAAATAGTGTATTAAAGGTTTTTTCGCCTAGGGTCACCGATTCGTTGGACTCCGGTTACCATCTAATTTTGTACGTATACCAAGAGGGTGGGATGTGTAGTTCTCATGAGCCCAGTATTCTCATCGGCTGGAGCGCAAATCACCTTCGTGAACTTTCCAGTTCTTGGGGGCCGCGTGGGCTGTGGAGTGCCGAGTTCACTCACGATTGGTTGAGTACTACGCTTATACCCCGAGTCATGCGCTGGTACCGCGGAAAGTGTAGAGCGGAGCTGTCTTGGCTCAGTCATCCATTGAAAAAATTGACTGGTAATTTCCCAATATTTGATCCGGATGAACATCTGTTTTCCTACTCTCGGTTGTGTGTTTCGCAGGTTTCGGAAATTGATACCTCGGAAATGTTGAGTAATTGTCTACATTCGATGCAGTCACATTTCTGCATATACGCTACTCCGGCTAATATCGAAGGCCACTTGGTACAGGCGGTATTACGCTGCGTCCAGCATCTAGCCTACCGTCTTCCTCGAGAACACCATGGTTACATCAGAGGCAATTTACAATTGGGGCCACATCCATTGGTCGAGGAGCTGGACGCCTTAATGATTGGTATTGCTGAGTGTTGTAGCAGCAGCTCGATGTTGGAAATGGCACTTCGTTCGCTGATCTGTTGCTGCGAGACCATTGCAGATATAAGGAGCGATCTTAAGTGGATAAAGCAGATGCTGGAGCCTGTCTGGGATAGGATGCGTGAGGACTTGCTATGCGAAATTTTCTCTTGAAATCTCATGTTTTTTGGACAACCCGCTCTTTCACCGGGTGATTCAAAGCCGTTATTTAAAGATTAGCTACTATCAGTTTAAGGCGAAGTATATAAATTTCACCAATGGTTGAGACATTTGAAAGGTTGATTCAGGTCCTTCTCGGACCTTGGGAGAAAAGCAGGAGTCGGCCAATATCAGTCACTCAAATGGAATCTACGATGTTAAGGCCGATTCACTGACCCCTCACGAAGGGCATAGGAAGGAAATGACGACAACTTGACCGTTGGTCGCCTCACAGATTGTATGTAGTTGAAAGAGAAGCCCCGCTAATCAGCGGGACTTTTTTAACACCGTAGAGTGCGGTGGCTGGAGCATGCAGTAAGCCCATCGAGATCATGCTGTAGCGAGTGCATTTCATATACGGTTGAAATTAAACGCTTGGCTTCGCTGACATGATAATATTTCCAGCATTGATTAAGTCAAAAATCAAAGCAACCTCTCTCTTTTCTAATGGGCTAAAATCGAAACCGAAAGCGGCAAGCGTTGAGCAACTCATAAGTGCCGCAAGCGTGTACATGTATGCCAGCGAGTTGTTCATTTCTCCGTCATGCTGAGCCTCAGATTGAAGAGCTGCATGGCTAGTGTGAGCATACATGCTCAGCGTATGATACTGGTATGTACCAAACTCCTTCGATATTGGAGTGTGCGCAAGTAAATCATTCCAACTGAGTTTGCTGTTAGAGCTTACTCTCCAGTAGCCGGACTTGACAGAATTTTTAATATCTTGCGTTAGCAATTGGTAAGTAGGGCTTTGGGAGATCATTTCTCGGCACTCGGAAATCTCCTTTCTCACATAAACTATTTCACGTTCGTATAGCTCTTTATACGAAGGAACATCTTTAAGCTTGTCAAGTGTACGCTTGTTATCCAGCGCGCCACTAAGCCTGTAGCAAGCGTATTTGAAATCCTTTTCATCTTGCGAGCCATCACCAATTGTCCTGGTGGTAATGTACTGGAAAATCAGATAAAGCTCATGACATACCCTAATCTGAGTATTTATTGCTTTGATATCTGTATAAGTATATTGAGGGGCGAATACGTAACTTGTTCCCTCTGACAGCCTCAGTGTAGTATTGTAGAGTTTATAAAAAGATTTAAAAAGCCCATATCGCCACTCCGAGGCATCCGACATTTCATTCGAGATACCTTCAAGAGACATGTGAACCTTGAAGAGCACCCCGTACATAATCTCAGCGACTTCTTCGTTCCCTATCTTATTTATTAGCTCAATATACTCGTCTTCCGACATTTCCATACGTGCGCTCTCCTTTATTCTGAAAATCTAGATTATACATGCTAGCTTGAAAAGCGGTACTAGTGGCAATCCTGTATGGATCTCGAATTCATGCATCAATAAAAAACTTAAAGAGCGGAGGCGGGGCTGTCTTATCGCGGTGAGTCGATTGCTGCCCGACGCGAAAGGTAGCAGTTGACTCGTAGCTGCCCCCCCCCCACACACACTCATTTTTAGATACCACTTCTCACTTAATCGAAATGTCTATGCATTCAAATCTATAATGCTGACTGAGTCGCGTTCGAGATAAAGACCTTGATGATGAAGCATGTAGCTCGCATTCGATTGTTGCATGCTATATGCTGCGACCACCTGATCTTTGAGGAAGGACGGTGGAAGTTTTTTTATTGATACAATATCAGTTTTGCTAGCAATGGAAACTAATTGTTCGGACAATTGCAATTCCAGGCTAAGATTCTTGATTTTCTGCCCGTGCAGCTCAGCCTCAGCGAGTTCCAGTTGTTTGTTTTTTATTTCCATGTCTACATCATGAATTTCTTTAGCCCGCTTTTCCTGCTGAATAGCCTGGTACAAAGCAATACCACCCTCAAAAATAGCACCTAAAGGACTATTTCTTTTAACCTCCTTAAGTTCCAAGCCAACTTGCTCTTGCTTGTTAACTAAAGAGCGCCCCAGAATCCTAAATTTATTATCCGATACGCGAGCGCAGACTAGAGGTCTAGTGGTTTTGTCAAACGTTGTGAAAAATGCAGATAGGAGGCGGGATAGTCTTATGTTGTCTCGCCCATCCAAGGTTAGGATGTCTAAGCGTTGTTTATCATCAAGCTGCTGTGATTGCTTGATATCTAAAAAAAGTTGGTGCTTATACTTTTTGTATTTGTCTAGCTGCTTGTTGAAGTCGCTATCTGTAAATTGTTTCTTTTTTTCTCCTCGCCTTGCAGCTGCTTCATAGCTTTTTTCCGCTTGCTTATAAGCAAGGTCAATTGCGTTTGCTTCAGCTGCCTCTAGGCCGAACGATTGGAGATGCTCATATAGATAACTGATGTTGGTCAGGCCTAGTGTGCCTACATGATTTTTCTTCAGGAATGAGTTTATCGTATTAAATATTCGGTATAGGCAGTTATACTCGTAAATGCTTACGCTCGGCATTAGGGGTATGGGCATACCTATTGAGTAGAATAGCTGGGCCGCGAAAGGCTCACTCAGCAAATTCATCTCCGAATATCTTTCATATAAAGGTAGTGAGTGATCAAATATGAAAATGTCTTCGGGACTAATTCCATGATTTACCGCGGAGCAGATAGAATTAAGTAGTTCAAATTTGTAATAAACAGTATTAAGTTTTTTTAGAAAGCCAGCAATTTCCCATGGGTACATCGGCTCATCACGTCTTTGCAAAAACTTTACTTTGATCCGTGCTCCGGTGTCTTTATAATCGTAATCATCAAACATATAGCTTCCAGTTGCCAGTTCTGATTTTTAATTAACATAATTGCTTGGGCAAGCTGAAGCGTGATCACATCAGCAGACCTTAATTACCAAGGCCTAAACGGTAACGTGAGGCGGCTACTGGATGCAATGGCATTCTGCTATCTTCTCAAAAAAATCGAAACAGCGATCCTAATATGACCAGCATTGAGCTGCCAAAATCTCACCCGTTTTGCCGGAGGCGCTTCTGGGTGAAAGCAGCCCTTCGTGATTGTCTGTTTTCGGCCAAAATCGGAAGTTCGCTATGACTCGCTATCCCGCATGGTTGGCTGAGAATGAGAAAAGCTGGCTATTCACCCCTCGTCGTCATACCCATCGGGTTCCACTGCGCAGATTACTCAGCTCCAACTGCCAGATCATCTCTCCACAGCTTTTCGAGATCGACGTCCTCGCTGGCAGGCTGCTTGCTGCTTGGCAGACGATCAACTTGGATCACCATTGGAAGCTCAAAGGCGGTGCCTGTGACCACGCAACATCCTTGTGAGAGTCCGGGGATAAGGTTGCGCGACAGAGCATCCAGCGTAGAGATCGTGTTGTCGATTAGGTACAGATCGCGGTCATTCACCAGGCGGTGAATGAAGAAATTGTGGAGTTGCGAGACGATAGTAGGCGATATGTCTGCAGGGCGCTGGCTAGCGATGGTGATGAACATACCGAACTTGCGTCCCTCCTTAATAATCTCCTCGAACTGCTCAAGCCGATAATCTTTCCAGGTTTCGCTTTCTCTCGCCGACTGTTCGGAAAGAATGTTGTGGGCCTCATCAACGATGATATGGATGGTGCGGTCGGGCGGGTTGGCAACTATCTCCTTGTGGCTGTTGTAGTAGTGCTTGGCAAACAACAGCGGCAGAACCTTTTTAACCTCGTTATTGCACCGGCGCAACGAGATGACTGTCAGCAAGCGCTCACCTGGCGGAATATTTGATACCGACAAAACTTTACGCAGGCTAGCGAGTGAGGACTCGACGCGTTTCAGAAGCGGCTGTATGTGCTCGAACTGAACATATCCGGCATTCAGGTCGGAGATCAGTTGCAGGTTGACGCGTAGTACAAGCTGGTCGAATTCATCGAGACCTTGGCTGTCCAGCGTACCGATGGTGGGCGCGATGTGCATATCGTAATTGTTGCCATCGGGGTCGATCCACACACCGCGGCAGTTGAAGCGGCCATTGCGGTACAAGGTTACATCTGCCAGCAGATCCACCACCTGCTGGTTTCCCATTCGCCGCGCCACGGTTCGCATCAAGTCCAGCGTCGCTGGTTTCACTTCGCCGGCACAAAACGATCGCTGAAACATCGATTTCGCATAGTTCGTAAGTGAGCCAGGGATGGCTCCATACCGCTCCCAGCCTGCGATGACGCGGTTGAGGAAAGGCCTCTGAGTGTTCGTCGTGGCCTGAAAGAGCAAGGACATAGTTTCTAGCTGCCAGAACTCCTCCGGAGCCAGCGGAAAGCGGGACGTGGGGTCGTTGAGGTCGGGGTTGGCCTGCGTGGACAGCTGGTAGACTGTCTTGTGACCTGCGGCCACGAGCTGCTCGCCTCCATATTCACCATTAAAGTCTAGGATGATGAAGCGGCTCTTACCTGTAATGAGGGGGAGTTTCTGATCGAAAAGAACGGTATATAACTTAGCCAGCGTATTCGACTTGCCGCTTCCGGTATTGCCGAAGACTCCAATATGGCTGTTGAAAAGGCGCTTCCATGGCAGCCCGACCGTTATCTCTTCTTTAAGCATGGAGCCGATCCTGAAATCACTGTCCGCATTGCGGTCGAAGATGGATCTGATCTTTTCCTCGGGAAGCAGGTAGGCCGGATCCTGGATCATTGGCAGATACTTTATGCCCTGAGTGAAGCCAGCGCTGTCGAAGTACCCAATCGGCCTTGCCTCTACTTTCCGCACAAACGATTGCCGGCCTTCATGCATCTCAGTCCGGCTTTCGTCTAGGAACTCGCCCTCGACCATGCAGACGATGTCGCGGAAGCCGCGTTGAATGGACAGAAATTCTCGAATTGAGACGCCTTTGTATTTCTCACCCTCATAAAACAGCGTTTCCTTGCTCGACTGCTCGTCGATCTTCAAAATCAATTTGGTACCATGAACTGCGATGACCTCGCCAACCCGGATGCTCATATTAGATCCTCGAAGTCTGTATCGGGCGCAGGCGGGGGCACTCTTGCGGGAGCTATAGGTGCATCCTGTTTAGGAATCGCAGCTTTCGGCCAAGCCAATACCTGCTCATTGAAAGCGGTGAAGTCCATCTCGCTGTCTTGCAACATCAGGCACTCAACGTTGCGGTGTCCCTTGAACTTATTTTCCATGGCGGTGTGCCCTGACTTGCTGTAGCAGCAGACAAAAACCTGCAGACCTGGATTGGATAGAGACCGCATTACCAGGTTGAGGATGTGCTCGTCGGCAAACGAGAAGCCAAAAGTGATGAGTACAGCGTTGGGCTTCTCAAGCTCGTAGCTGAGCAACCGTAGCATCTGATAGTAATGTTCCTCGTACACTGTCTCGTGGAACTTCCATTTGGTAGGGTTAACTATTGGAATCTGCGTATACTTTTCCCAGAACGCTTTCAGCTCTGAGTCGGAGAAGCCTGTGTCTGGCACGTCGGCAAGTGTCGATGCCGGATCGTTAAGCGCCGCCGAAAATGGTTGCAGAAATTCCATCGCGTAGTTATCCATCAGGTCTTCGCGACTAGACAGGTCATAGCCAACTTGGATCCCGGCATCCAACTTGCTCCAATAAACCGACCCATGCAAATGGATCAGGTTTATCTGAGGGATGCTGCTCTGATAGCGGCCAAAGACACCCGCCTGGCACAGGTAAGACCCGAAGTTTCGGGCCTGTAGGATGAGCTGCGTGAACCCTCGCGTGCCGTCATTCAGCACGAAGTCAATGTTGCCTTCCTTGATCAACGCGTCAGCCACGAGGGGGAAGCAGCCGTCATAGTTCGTTGTGAACACATTGCAGCGACGATCTAGTGCTTTGCGGCGCTTCACCATCTCAAGTGTTGTAATTAAGAACGTGCGGTAGTTCTTGATAACCGTGGCGCCTGGCTCTTCGTTCAGCGCCTGTTCCAGGTTGAGCCGCTCGGCGGGACGTATGCAACTTGTGTAGTAGTGCATGAACAGCGGGATCAGACGCCGGTCTTGCTCACGCTCAAACTTGGTGGCTAAGTCTTCCAGTGTGTAGCGAGAGTCGCCTTCACCGGTCTGAACCTGCAATTGAAGGGTTGGGAGCAGACCGAACGACGCACCTGATCCGAATAGAAAATTGATGTCTTGGTTGTAGATATCGCCGATAGAAATCACTGGCTGTCTTCCCTGGCTACGCATTTAATGAATTCGATGATGCCATGAGAAGATATATACCACTGCGTGCAAAGTGCCACTGCTGGGAGCTGAGGCTGACTTCGAAACGTCAACGGATCGAAAATTATCGCTCTCCAGCGATAGGCAGTAATGGGTTGATAGGGACCATTCATGGATGGGCGCTATGGCCGAGAGCCGCACGTTACGAAGAGCGGCTCTCAGTTTTAGTTGAGCGGTCAAGAAAACTCGTGAAGCAATTTGACCGATTTTATTGGATCACCGCGTGGGTTTCACGATCTCACCGACGCGTCGGTAAACTGTTTCGGTGATCCGTTTATCTGTGTGCCCTAACAGTCTGCTGGCATGCCCAAGATCGTCAATTTCGCTGGCTGCCTTAGGCCGGATGTCCCGGAACTGGAACTGTCGGATGTTCGAAGCGAGTTGTAAGTCCTCGTCTTCTAAAGCTTTCGCGACGGCAATATTTCGAGCATCGTCAAATCGCAGACGCAGCATGGGAGCGGTTACGCGGCGTCCGTCCTCGGTGACGATCAAGTATGGATTTCTGACCGCTCGCGCCTTTCGTTGTGCGAGCAGTTTTTGTATCAGCTCACCCAAGCCATTAGAAATCTTGCCTGCATCAAGCTGGATGCGGAGCTTTTTCGAAGTCTTGCCCTGTGCAACCTGCAGAAAACTCTCTGTGACATCCGTAGCACGCATGGACAGAACATCCGCTGGGCGTTGGCCTGTAAGATAGGCTAAGTCCATGGCGTCTTTGAGTTCTGGCACGGCGACGCCGTACACGGCATTCCAGATTGTGGCGTCAGCATAAAAGTCCCGTGGTGTCTCTTTGTTCTTGCGCACTCCTGAGGCTGGGTTCTCCTTGTCAGTGATCCCCCACTCCCTTGCGATGTTATAGATGTGCGAGAGCAACGAGATCTCGCGGTTTGCCCGAACTTTCCCGGTCCGCTTGTCGCGGTACTGGGCTATCACCTGCGGTGTCACTGCATTTATCGGCGCATCATTGAATGCTTTCCTCAGCTGTGTCAGCGAAAGCAAATTGTCTTTTTGGGTTCTAGGTTTTTTCCCTGGGATGATCTCGGCTTCGTATCTGTCGAAAACTTTCCCAAGCAGGGAGTTCTTTTGCGGAATTGGCTTGCAATCCAGTTTTGCCCATTCCGCCTTGGCGATATCCAAATCGCCACCGAGAGGAATTTCCTTCCTCTTCCCGTGTTCATCTCTCCCATCGTAGTAGTAGCCGACCCACTCAGAGCCGTTTTTCATTGACCTAACGCGTCTGATCATTCGAGGTGGTAGATCCCGATTTACTGCTTTTCTTGGTCGCATTTTCAACCCACGCGTGAAAGATCTAGCGACCAGGCTTCAGCCGCAATATTTTCAGATGAAGGCTTCACACCAGACAGTTTCATTCGGGCGTATACGCGGCCGACAACGGGCCGTCTTGCGCCTGTAAGTACGTATTTCCAGCCATTTCGATTGAGCCAGTCCAACTGTAATGAAGGTCGTTGATACCCGGTGATAGCGACCAACTCGTCCTCGGCAAGAGTTTCGCTACGAATTTCCATGTATATCCCTTTCTAAATTTGTCTCTGCTTTTGTTGACTCGCCCTGCTGGCGTTGCAAGCTCTGGTCGGCCTTGTAGGCGCGGATGTCGATCAACGAGGCGACATGGCGGATGTGCGCGTACTTCAGTGCCTTGCGGCTGGTATCCAGCGTGGTGATCGGAAGCTGGATCCGGCCGCTGTTGATCTCCGTCACGAACGACTGCTCGTTGAGATTGCGAAAGTACTGCTCGCGGACTTTTTCCAGCGGGATCAGGACATCACCGAAGACTCGATAGAGCAGTTCAACGGTGGCCGATTCGGGCGCCGGATGCAGGCGGAGCGGGTTCTGTGCAGTGTTACTCATGGCCTTGTCGAGCCTCCTTGCGTTGTTGTCGTGCCGGGTGGTTCCAAGCGTTCAGGCAGTGGCGTCTGGTCAGCTCGCGCAGATGTTCGGGCACTTCGAGGAGCGCGGCGTTGCGCTCCTCACGTGTGCGCATGGCAATGATCTGGCGGGCGTACTCCCTAGGCCACGTCACGGCGATCTGCCGGGATGGCAGGAAGATCGATGTCCAACTGCTCGGCCAGCCAACGGATACCGGCCTGCTTCACCCGAGTCGACTGGCTGTACTGCATTCCGTGTTTCTCGTCATACCAGGGGCTGTCCTTGACCCGCAGGTACACCTTGTCGCGCTTTAGATCTGCCGGCAGGTTTCCCTTGAGCAAACCTTTCTCCCGCATGAGAGCGATCAGTTTGGGGCGAGTGAGGCCGAGTTGAGTGGCTGCTTGGGCTAGGGTGCGTTCCATAAACGGTTCCTCAAGCAGCATGCGCAGCAGGAGTGGCCGCTGCAGTAAGGTGGTTGATGGACTCAATGAGCTTTGCGTAGATCTCGGCATCGGGGTCGTACAGGGTGAAGCAACGCGTATGCGGGCTCTTGTTGCCGATGCTCAAGATGGCGGTGACGCCCCGGCGTGATTGGGTGCGATGCAGTGCCACATGAAGAGGAAGTTCAAAACCCATGTCGAGGCTCAGCACGCCGCCGGTGTGCACCAGTTCGAACACGCGCTGCTTGTCCTGGACATCAAAACGGCCGTATTGACGATCGGCATGCGGGCGATGCACCAGGTCGCTGGAGTTGCTCGCGTCGAACGGACCGTTGGCAATCTCTTCGATGAAGTCGGCGAGTTTGAGGTGCATCTTCTTGTCGTTCTGCAGGGTCAGCGTGTGGCGTTCGCTGCCCAGTTCGACGACAAAAGTGCTTTCCACTGTGCCGCGCTCAGCCTTGAGGCGAAACGCCAGGCATTCACGTTTCGGTGCTGTTCGCAGGACGTGGTTGAAGGTTTCGGTCAGGTTGACCTGGGCGTTGAGCAACTGCAGGGTGCGGTTGTCGATCTTGTACTTGATCATGCCGCGTGCCCTCCACCGTTCGGATCGATAGGAGAGGGCTGGCAGGACTTGGC
>NZ_JBQEPG010000024.1:60449-88248 GCF_052045635.1 Pseudomonas sp. 22189 | reverse complement strand
ACCGCTTTCGACCGAGAAGATCGAACCGTCAAAAGAGCCAAACATCACCGCTCTTTCAACTCCTTCCAGGCTTCGATGAACTGAAGCAACCCACTGTCGAAAACCTCGCAACTCATTGAATATCAAGGAGTTTTCCGTTTCGACTGCGCCGGAAGTGGGGCGAATTATAGACCTCCAGAATCTGCCGTCAACCGTTAATTTCAGTTTTCTATCAATGCACCGAAAAGCCTGCTTATATATAGACGCAACGTCAGCGGATGCGCAGCATACGGTCCATCACCTGAAACAATTTCCGGTGATGCTTCACAATGACAGCCCAACTGCCTGGATCGCCCCCCCATGCCCGATTCCCGAATACGCCCCACTCCAGCCCCCTTGCTCAATCCAGGCGAGACCGTGGTGCTATTCGACGGTGTCTGCAAGCTATGCAACGGCTGGGCGCGTTTTCTGATTCGTCATGACAACAAGCAGCGAGTGCGCCTGGCGGCAGTGCAATCGCCAGAAGGTCAGGCGTTGCTGGCATGGGCCGGTCTTCCGGTCGACGAGTTCGACACGATGGCGGTGATCCGCGACGAGCATTACTGGGTGCGCTCCGATGCGTTCTTCGAAGTCATTGCACAACTGCCGGCTCGTTGGTCGCCGGTCAGGCTTCTGCGAGTTTTCCCACGAGCACTTAGAGACTGGACCTACGACCGCGTGGCACTGAATCGCTATCGGATCTTCGGCAAGTACGACACCTGCCTGTTGCCCGACCCCGATCACGAACGTCGCTTTCTCAAGTCGCCAATATGAATGCTCCGCTAAAGCATCAACTGCAGCCACTGCCCCGGCGTCATTTTCGTCACCATCATCAAGACAATCACGAACATCCCGAGAAACCCGCAAACGCCCATCCAGAACCACTGTCGATAAACAGCCCGGTAATCAGCATCAACCCCTGCCCCATATTGCACCGCGTCCGCCGCCATCCCTTGCAAACGTTTCTGCAGCAACAGCACCGGCAGCCAGAGCGATCCCACTATCAAGAACAGGATCAGCGACATCAGCACCCAGTCCGTGGTCAAGGGCAACCCGGAAAGCCTTGTCAGCCAGTAACCCGTCGCGATCTGGATGAAGCCCGCCGGCGTGGTGATCCAGGCGTCATAACGCACCACCATTTTCGCCACATGCGCGATCACTTGTGGATTGGCCGTACGGCTGGCGGCAATCAGGTACAGATAGGAACCCATGCCGAAGCCGAAGAGGAAAATCGCAGCGATGACATGCACGTACTTCACGCTCAGATAAAGCATGCTCACCACATCCCGTCAGAGAACATCACAGACAGGCAAAGATTCTGCGGATCGTTGATCGCTGCCATGTATTCGTCGACGCTGATCTCACCGACACAAGGACGGGCACCCGGTTCGGGCAGGTAACCTCGGTCGATCTTCGCGGCCAGAGCGACGGCAGCACAACTAGGGATCTCCGGCCCCTTGTCATTCAGCGCGGTCAGTTGCGCCGTCATCGACAACGGCAGGTCGTTCATTCCGACACCCCGCACATCTATATACATCGCACTTTTGCCATCACCGAAACGCTCAAACCATGTCCCCCAGCGATGCAACCTGGCAGCCCACACCCTGTGGTCACGCACCAGCCCTTTCCTCATCGCCAGTGCAAACAGATAATTGGCCACGCCGCCAAGCTTGAGGCCAGCGCCAGCCTTGAAACTCAACGTGTGCGCACCAAACCGGCTGGCAAAGATGTCCATGTCCGGTACATCAACATTGGCCAGCGCACGAGTGCCCAGGTTCTTCAGCTTGCGCAGGGTCAGGTCTTCCCAGCCCATCACCTCATGCACTTGACCATTGCGCAGTTGGCGGATCGGTTTGCCCGCATACGCCAGCACACCCTCGATCGTCGACAACCCCGGCATTTTCGCTGACGAGGAAATGCCGTGCTCGATCGAGTCGATGCGTTTGAAGCGATGGCGCTGCTCATCGATGATCGCCGACGACAGCGTCGGCACCGAACTGCAACCACTGAGGATGGCGACACCGGCCTCTCTCGCTCGGGCATCGAGTACGCCGATGCCATTGACGAACGTCCGGCAGTCCGCCAGATCGCAATAGTTGACGCCCGCTTCGATGCAGCTTTCGGCCACCGCATAGGATTGCCCCTGAAACGGACCGCCCGTGTGGATCACCAGTTGAATATTCATTGCACGCAGAGCAGCGGCGAACCCGGCGCCCATTGCGTCACCACACCAGCGCTCGCAGCGCGCCCCCAACTCAGCGACCTTGCGCTCCAGCTTCTGCGGATCGCGCCCCGAGATCGCCAGTTCGATGCCCGGCATGTCGATCAGATGCCGACAAACGATGCTGCCAAAGTTTCCATACCCGCCAACCACCAACACCCTGAGTGCCATCAACGCTTCCCTGAACAATTCAACAACTGCCCCGCAACCGGGCTCGGCGCAGCTTCCCTGATATCACCGGGCCAGGCAAGACAGCGTCGGTAGAGTCAGCTCCGTGTCGGCCAGATCGATTCCACTCACCGGGATAACATGCAGCGCTCGCAGTCGCATATCAACTTGTACGATGTCTTATCACAAGGTATTACTACGTCTCGTCAACAAAAATAAAACCACGGAGATCGCTACATGGACTCATTCCTGTCCGCCAAGCCTGAAAGCCTTGATCAAGCGAAAGGCAATACCCGCCGCAGTTTCCTGAAAAAGTCGCTCGCTGTTTCCGCCACGCTCGCCACCGTCGGCAGTGCCGCACTGCCCCGCTTCTCCGATGCCGCCGAACCCTTGAGTCAGCGTTACCCTGATCCACTGATTCACATCCTCGACGACAGCTTCCTGGACCTGCGTATTTTCAACGCCAGTGTTGAAAAACTCGCCACCGGCATGCGCTGGGCCGAAGGACCGGTGTGGGTCGGTGATGGCCGGTATCTGTTGGTCAGCGACATCCCCAATAATCGCATCATGCGCTGGGACGAAATCACCGACACCTTCACCGTGTACCGCGAACACTCAAACTTCTCCAACGGCATGTGCCGGGATCGTCAAGGACGTCTGATCGTTTGCGAAGGTTCCACCACCACTAGCGAAGGGCGCCGCATCACGCGCACCGAACACAATGGCACGAGCACCGTGCTGGCTGACAGTTTCGACGGCAAACCCTTCAACTCGCCCAATGACATCGTCTGCAAAAGTGATGGCTCGATCTGGTTCACCGACCCGCCATTCCAGACCGGCAACAACTACGAAGGCCACAAAGTCACCCCGAGCCAACCCCATGCCGTGTACCGCATCGACGGTGAGAGCCAAAAAGTCACCCGGGTAATCGACGACCTCAACGGCCCCAACGGCCTGTGCTTTTCTCCCGATGAAAAAACCCTGTATGTCGTCGAAGGTCGCGCCAAGCCCAATCGCCTGATCTGGGCGATTGCGGTGAAAGACGACGGCACCCTGGGCGAACGCCGCAAGCACATCGAAGGCTTGGACTATGCCGCGATTGACGGCATCAAATGCGACGAAGCGGGCAACCTGTGGTGTGGCTGGGGCGGCAATGGTGATCCCAAGGCCGACCTGGAAAAACTCGACGGCGTGCGCGTTTTCAATTTGCAGGGCAAGGCCATCGGGCACATTTCGCTGCCAGAGCGCTGCCCCAACCTGTGCTTCGGCGGACGCGAAGGCAATCGACTGTTCATGGCCAGTAGTCACTCGATCTACTCGTTGTTTGTAAATACGCGTGGGACTACGTTTGCGTTGTAAAATCGACGTTGGTCTAGCGATAGTTCCGTGAGTATCGAAACAAGATCCTGCCGCGCATCCGAGGCTGCGCGGTGACGATCCTTGTCGCTGAATGGTCGTTCGATAGAATGCCGCCCTGTATCGACGGCGCCGCCCAAGGGAGACGTCAGAGTGCCTGGCCCTTGGCTATGTAATACGCGTTGACGAACGTTGCCGTGTGCTGCAAAGCCTGACGTATGTCCGGTTTGACTATTCGATGCCTGTTGGCAAATTGCTCGACCGCCGCGGTGTTGAAACGAGTGGTCTGGATAAAGTCCAAGGCTTCGGGTTTTGTATTCAAAAACCACGCGACCGGAGGAATACTCAGTAGCCACTTCAGCAGTCGGAGTGAAATGTGATGTTTGGGAGACTTCAAGCCCAAAGGTTTAGCCACCTGTGCCAGGAGTTCTCGCAAGTTTGGCGTTTGATCATCAAGCGCCAGCAGTTCCTGGCCCACCATGGCAGGATCAAAAGCACAAACAGCCACCAGTTCGACCAGATAATCCACGGTGACCAGTGGCAGCCAGTGCTCGGCGGTACCGGGCACTGCAGTCATCTTGCCCTGCACCAGGTTGCATATCAGCGCCACCAGCGGCTGACCGTCAAGGATATGCCCGGTGCGGCTGTGGCCACAGACCGTCGCAGGGTGGACAACGGTCATCTCACCACCCTTGGCGGACATGACCTGCTGGGTCGCAAAATGCGCCTCCAGCTTGCTTGCCTCGTATCCACCGACACGTCGGTAGACGGCGGGCCAATTCGTCAACTCCGGCTGACGAGGATCAATGCCGATGCGTTGCAGATGTTCATGATTGTTCAGCATGTAGCCGCCGATCATCACTAAACGGCTTTTTTGCTCAGCCGCCAACAGCGCCACACGCTTTGCCCCCGCCACATTCACCGCACGAGACTGCTCCATCGAAAGCCCCCATGCGAAGTGAGCGCCCAGATGGAATATGACGCTGGCGCGCCTCAGCACCTCCTGATCAGCCAGGCTCAGCCCGAGATTGTCCTGTTCCAGATCGCCAGCCACGGCAAATACCCGTGTCGCGCACCCGCCTAAACTATCAACTTGCTCGCGCAACGCAGCCAGCCGCTCCGGGCGACGCATCAACACCCGAAGGGTGTGACCTTTTGCACTCAGGTTCGCCAGCAAATGTTGACCGATAAAGCCGGTTCCCCCCGTGACAAAGCACTCCACGCTCATTTCCCTGTTCCTTGTTGAAGGTGAGAAATCCAGCGTAAAGTATCGACCCAACTCTACAGTCAAGCGGTGTTTTCATGAAAATCGGCGAACTCGAGGCTCGCAGCGGCGCCAGCCGTCATACCTTGCGTTACTACGAGCAAATCGGCCTGATCTCACCGCTGCGGCAAACCAACAACTATCGTGTCTACACCGAGCAAACCCTGCAGGATCTGGATTTTATCCAGCGCGCGCAAAGCATGGGATTTTCCCTGGGAGAAATAGGCGAGATTCTGGATGCGCAGCGCAACAAGCTGATCGATTGTGCTGACGGCGCGAAGCTGATTGAAAAGAAGATGGCCGAAATCAAACAGAAAATTGCCAACCTCCAAAGCATTCATCGGTATCTGGATGTAGAGCGTGCGACCCTTGAAGCGAGTGCTGCCAGGCAACTTGAGCTTCAACAGTTGAGCGACGCTGCCAATCATTGATCCTACGGCAAATGCCGTGGGGAGGCTCCTGCGCAAAGTGTGCTGTCGCGGTTATTTTCGACAGCGAATCGACTACCCTTCGCCACCGAGGTCTCACCTTTGAATGACTACACAGGGAATAACCATGTCGATCCATGCAATGACCCTTCCTCGTTTCGCTCAGATGTTGCGCTCGCTGGCGGCCATCCTGTCCAAGAGCGAGGCTTACGCCCTTGAGCGCGGCTACGACGCGCAAGTTCTGCTCGACGCACGTCTGGCCCCGGACATGCACAACCTCGCGATGCAGGTTCAATACACCTGCACCCAGGCACAGGACGCCGTGCAGCGGCTAACACAACAACCGCTGACCAAGCTCACACCGCCCGAAAACATGGCGGCGGCCAAGGCATTGATCGACAGCACACTGGAGATGCTGGCGGCGGCAGATCCGGCGCAGATTGACGCCAGCGCGGACAAGAAAATCGCCCTCGAACTGCAAAACGGCATCGCCTTCGACATGACCGGCCGCGAATACGCCGTGGACTGGGCGATGCCGCAGTTCTACTTTCACCTGATCACCGCGTACAACATCCTGCGCCACAACGGTGTGCCGCTGGGCAAGGCGGATTATGTGCAACACATGTTTGCGTATCTAAGGAAGTAATTGCAGCGCGAGCTTCGGGTCAGTCAGGATTGACCCGGAGTTTTTGCAGAAGAAACGCCAGTGACTCCACCGCCCCGTGATAACTCTGCGTTGAACGCTGCGTATCCCATGACATGGCATCGTCCACACAGAAATCGCCAACGCATTCCATGCTCAGATCCTCATCAAGCAGTCCGAGCGGAATCCACACGTAAGGCGATTCGCGAAGTGGGTTGGGCACGGTCGAGCCGCACTGTGCGCAGAAGTCGTTTCTGTAGCCGCTGGATATGATCCAACTGTTGATCGAGTCCTGCCCTGCGTCCCAACGAAAGTCCCGAGCGCTGACCAGAGTAGCGAGGTTGAACCCGACACCGGTCTGTTTGCGGCACAGTGAGCAGTGGCAGCGATAGAAAAAGCGCGGTTCCACCGTGAGGGAAAAGCGTACTGCCGCGCAAAGACACTGCCCTGTTGTCATGGGGACCTCCTTGGAAAATGATTGATCAGGCGCTGGCGTCAGGTTTAGAAACAAGCGCGCCGGCAGAACCTCAGGTTACAGACAGAATGTATTGCGCCAAGCGTTGACAGAGATTTGAATGGAATCGTCTATCGAGAGGGCGATCCTTCCCTTTGCGCTCAAAGCCTAAATCAGCTTTTCGACCAAAACCGTGTCCGCCTCGATAGACATATCGCCAAAATCGCCCTCGAGAGATAGAACGTTTTCAACAAAGCTGATCCCTTCCAGCTCTCCGAGGACGCGAGAATTTTGAATGTGCAGAGCACCGAGACTGATGGGCAACTCTGCGCCATCGATATTCCACGCCGTCAGTTTGCATCGGCAGCCGTCCTTCAGGCTGACGACCATTTCGAAACAGCGATGTGCCTGATCCAACGTGAACGATAAAACGTCGCTACTTTCGAGCGCTTGTACATCCATACTGAGTTTCTTATGTTTAAAAGCGCATTCTAACGATCTGCGAGGCCCCGGCCATGACTCAGATAAATAAACCCGAAGACGCTCCAGGCGCATTCCAGGCAGCCTGGAACGCTCACGACATGGCGGCACTCGGAGCTCTGTTCGATCCGCAAGCGACGTTCGTCAATCGTTTCGGCCACTTCGTTCGGGGCGTCGAGCAGATCGTTGCGCTGCACGCGCCCATTCACCAGACGATCTATTGTGACTCCACTCTTGAGAATGAACTGATCGATATCGATCCTGTTGCTGACGGGGTGGCGATCATTCATTTCTGGAGTCGTTTGTCGGCCGGTGCTGCACATCCGGCCGGGGCGCATGTGGTGGATACGCTGATTCTCGCGGTGCTGATCAGGCAGAACGAGGCTTGGCGCATCAGAGCGCTGGAGAATGTGACCCTGACCAACCCGCGCACAGGTGAAGCCACCCTGCGTGATTAGCGGTAATCCGTTTCGGCGTACCGCAAAAGGTTTTTCGCTGCATGCTGCATCCGTTTCACCCCCTGCTCCGTATATTCAACACCCTCATTCGAAGGGTCGAAGAATCAAGGAGACGCACCATGCACATGCTCATCAAACGCCTTGCTGTCGCTTGCTTCACCCTGCTCTGCCTCGGCGCCGGGTCCAGCTTTGCCGCCGATACCGTGATGGTTGGCGGCGCGGCCATGTATCCGACGAAGACCATCGTCGAAAACGCAGTCAACTCCAAGGATCACACGACCCTGGTCGCTGCGGTCAAGGCCGCCGGGCTGGTGGATACGCTCAACAGCAAGGGCCCGTTCACGGTCTTCGCTCCTACCAACGAAGCCTTCGCAAAACTGCCCGCCGGCACGGTCGATACCTTGGTCAAGCCTGAACACAAGGTGGACCTGACGAAGATCCTGACTTACCACGTCGTGGCCGGCACTCACACTGGCAAACAGCTGATGGACGACGCCAAAATGCACGGCGGCAAAGTGATGCTGAAAACCGTCCAGGGCGAATCGCTGACCGTGATGCTGCACGACGGCAAGCTGTGGGTGCAGGACGCCAAAGGCGGCAAGGCGGCCATTACCATCGCGGACGTCATGCAATCCAATGGCGTGATTCATGTAGTCGATACGGTGCTGATGCCGAACTGACCGGTTGACGTGGGCGGGCTCTCGTCAGAGCGTCCGCCAACGTCACGATTGAAATGCCTTGCGACTCACGCCGAACGCTTTTCCACCCAGCGCCGATATTGCCGGGTGCGAAACGCCATGCCGATCTGCTGCAAAATCAGCGCGCGTAACGGTGACACCCCCGGATCAGGCTTTTTCGCCCGACTGAGTTTACCCAGCTGAAACTTCACCACCGCCATGTTCGCCAGGGCGGCGACGGCCTTGTTTTTCCAGGTGATCGGCGGCAATTGCGGGGCGTTGTCCTTGCCCTGCAGCCAGTCACGCGGCAGGTACGGATCGATGGCCAACGCGGTGCCGATACCGACCATGTCCACGCCGCTTTGCACAACGCTTTCGGCCACCGGACGACGGCGGATGCCGCCGGTGACCATCACTGGCATTTTGGCAACGGTCTGCAGGTCCCGGGCAAACTCGACGAAATAGGCCTCACGAGCCAACGTGCGACCATCGCGCGCCTCACCCTGCATGGCCGGGACTTCGTAGCTGCCGCCGGACAGTTCCACCAGATCCACGCCCAGATCGTTGAGCAGCTCAACGACCTTTTTCGCGTCGTCAGCGGTGAATCCACCGCGCTGGAAATCGGCAGAATTGAGTTTGACCGCTACGGCAAACTCTGCAGAAACCACGGCCCTGACTGCCTTGACGATCTCGACCAACAACCGCGCGCGGTTCTGCAGAGAGCCGCCCCACTCGTCCGTCCTTTGATTGGTCAGTGGCGAGAGAAACTGGCTCAACAGATAGCCGTGGGCGGCATGGATTTCCACCCCAGTGAAGCCGGCCTGTTCACCGAGGCGTGCGGTGTGCGCAAAGCGCTGGATGACGTCCTCAATCACACTGGCGGTCATGGCGTGGGGCGTGGCGAAACGCTTGGACAGTTTGCCCAGGTCCAGCGGCACCGCTGACGGCGCCCAGGTTTTCTGCCCGAGGTTGGACTGCATCTGGCGCCCCGGATGATTGATCTGCAACCAGAACTGCGCACCGGCAGAACGGCCGATCCGCGCCCAGCGCTTGAACTTGTCGAGTTGCTGATCATCTTGCAGCACCACGCCGCCCGGCCCGGTCATCGCGCGGCCGTCGACCATCACGTTGCCGGTGATGATCAGCCCGGCACCGCCATCGGCCCACGCCTGATACAGACGCATCAATTCTGCAGAGGGTGCCTGGTCGGCGTCCGCCATGTTTTCTTCCATGGCGGCTTTGGCGATACGGTTCTTGATGGTCGAACCGTTGGGTAAGGTCAGGGGGTCGAACACATTCATGGAGCAGTCCTCAACTGGAGATGAGGCCACCATAAGATTGAAGTCAACTTTAAGGTCAATGACTTTTTTCAAGGTGATTTCGCTGACTCATGCGCAGGCTCCATAGGACCTGATAGCAGCGTTATTGCCTTGCCCAATCAGCTTCAGACGCTAGCGTTAACGTCAGGTCGAGGGTCAAGCAAAAGTCCGATGTCATCAGCAAAAATTATTCGCAGCAGCGGGGTTGACCTTAAAGCGAGGTTTAAGGTGAGCCCGTCAGGCTCTGGATGCCTGACGGGCGTTTGCTTTTCTTGCCGCAGCTGCTGGCTGCTTGTCGGGCGCAGAAGCCACGCCTTCTTCGCACAGCCGTTGGATCAGCCTCTGCGCATTGTCCGCACACGCCATCCCCGCAGGTTTGCCCTCGATCCCTTTGATGACCAGCAGCAGTTGTTCCTTGTTCTGCGCCAGCCGTTGCTGCAGCACCTCGATTTCATCGACCTTTTGCTTCAAGCCACTGAGCAACTGGTCGTGCTGCCAACCGCTGGCATTCATCGGCATCAACTGACGGATTTCCTCCAGGGAGAAACCCGCCGCCTGCGCGCCGGTGATGATCTGCAATACCCACTGAGTGTCAGGTGCGTAATCGCGATAGCCATTGGCTTTGCGCGCGACCGAAGTGATCAACCCGCTCGCCTCGTAAAAACGAATACGCGAAGGCGCCAGTCCGCTGATTTTCGCCAGTTCACCGATTCTCATGTCCGACTCCGCAGCACGTTAACCTTGAAGCTGACTTTAAACCTGAAGGAGCCCAAGCGCCAACACGGCAGATCAAGCCAACAACTCAGTGATCCACTGAATCTGTCGCGAAATTTCTTCCAGTTTTTCCTCGGGCACTTCCTGGCGCGCCTGTTTGAAACTGGTCAGGGTTTTCTGTCTCTGGCGTAAGAGACGCTGCCACTTGGCGATGAATGCCGGGCTGCGTGCTTGCATCAGCAACGGGCCGAAGTACAACTGTTCGGCGCTGTAGCTCACCGGGGCGCCGCGCTCGGCGACGATGATTTCGTAGAAGAAACGGTTTTCCTGCAGCACTTCCTCGTCGAGGATGCGGTAGCCGTTGTCCATCAGCCATTGGCGCAGGGGTTGCTCGCCGCCGTTGGGTTGCAGGATCAGCCGCTCGTGACCGCGCAGACGCGCCTTGCCGCTGTCAAGAATGTCGCGAATCGTCTCGCCGCCCATGCCACAAAGGCTGATCGCGGAAATCTCGTCGTCCGGCTCGATCGCCGCCAGGCCACTGGCCAGGCGCACAGTGATGAACGGCTGAAGATCGTTGTCGCGCACCGTGCGCACCGCGGCATGGAACGGTGTCTGCGCTACCTCGCCGGCCACCGCCGCAACGATGGCACCACGGCGCATCAGAGCCACCGGCAGATAGCCGTGATCCGAGCCGATATCCGCCAACCGCGCGCCAGCCGGTACATGCGCCGCCACCCGCTCCAGTCGCATGGACAATGTGTGTTCGTTCAACTGCCGCCCTCTTCCCCAGCCATCGCCGGCACTGCTGGCCGGACAAGGGGCGCGACTCTAGCGGGCGGTGGCGGGTATTTCAAATCCGGACGCGCGCGCCGGTGTTCCGACGTAGCCTCGATGCAGAGGCGCATGCGTCGGCTATCCTCATTGCAACCGGTCTACGAATCTGCGCGCAGTCCTGTCGCAAAACAACACATGCACTCTTGGAAAAGATCAATCTTGAACACAGCCCTCGGCGCGCTGCTGACCAGCGATTTCCTGACGTTACCGAAGCCATGATCGAGCGCGAGCAGCTTCACCGGCAAGGTTACGCGCTGCTGCGCGATGCGATCCCGGGGAAGTGGCTCGCCGACCTGCGCGCGATATTCGATGCGAATGTGCAAGCATCGGAACACTGGCCGGTACCGCGCGGCATGGACTGGCGCCATTCGCTGCTGGACCTGGATGCAACGGTGCAAGCGGTGTGTCGCCTGCCGCAGGTACTGGCGGTGGCAGGTGAGCTGATTGGCGAACGCTTCTTCCTGTCCCAGGTCGAGGGTCGCGAACCGCTGGCCGGTGGCGGCCATCAGCAACTGCACCGCGACCTGTCGATCCAGCGGCCCGGCGACATGGTCAACGCCATCGCCTTTTTCGATGACTACGGCCCCGACAACGGCGCCACGCGCATCGTCCCGGGCAGTCACCGACCTTCACCACAACAGCCACCATTCGACCCCAACGACGAGACTGCTGTCGTGCAGCTTTCAGGGACTGCGGGGGACATTTTGCTGTTTGACGTCGATCTGCTCCACGCGGGCAGTCGCAACGTGAATGGCGCACGTCGGCGCTCTATTCTGATCAACTATTGCGCGCAGGCACTGTATAGGACGCAGCTGGAAACAGCGGGCTTGCGCGGTGTGCGAATGGACACCCGTGAGCAGTTTGATCCCGCATCGCTGCAACAGGCTCGCCAAATGGCTGCGACCCGGATTTAATGCGCGCTTGATGGGCACATGCCCGGCTCCACTTCACCGAGTAGAAACATGAACCGCCAAAAGAAACTGCAGCAGTTGTTCAAGGAAAAGGCCAAAAAGGCCAGCGCCAAACTGGCGCCGAAAAAGCCCAAATACATCAGCAAGGCCGACCGCGCAAAGATGGCTGCCGAAGCGGCCGCCGAACCGGTTGAGAGCTGCGAAAACGCTTTATAAAAGCGCCGAAATGTAAAAAGGCCAACCCCCTATGAAGCCACTGGACCTGACGCGTTTCGACCTCAATCTTCTAGTGGTGCTTGAGGCGCTTTGGGCGGAAAGGCACGTCGGGCGTGCGGCGCAGCGCCTGCACCTGTCGCAGTCGGCCACTAGCCATGCCCTGTCGCGGTTGCGCACAGCGTTTGATGATCAGTTGTTCATTCGCAATCCCCGTGGCATGGCGCCGACGCCGCTGGCCACCGAGCTGATGCCCAGAGTGGCAGCGGTGCTCGAGTCGGTACGGTTGGTCGCCAGCCCACGGGGGCCGTTCGATCCGGCGCGTCTGCAGGCGACACTGTCGGTAGCGGCCACCGATTACGCCGTGTTGACCGTCATCGCCCCGGCGCTGGCGAAACTTCAGGCTGCGGCGCCAGAGGTGGTACTGAAACTCGGGCCGGTGGATGGCGAATCGGCGATGCGCTTGCTGGACGCCGGTGAGATCGACCTGGTGCTGGGTTCGGGTTCGTTTGCGCAGGTGCCGCAACGCTTTGATTGCCAGTTCGCGCACAAGGAGCGTTTTGTCGGCATCGCCCGCAAAGGACATCCGGCACTGGTCAAGCGCGGCAGGAAACTGCACATGACGCTGGATGACTTCACTCGCCTGCCGCACGTTCTGATTTCACCCCGTGGCGATGCCCGCGGCGCGGTCGATGACGCGCTGGAGCAGCTTGGTCGCAGCCGCAAGGTCAGCGTCACCTGCCCGAGTTTTCTGGCGGTGCCGTTCATGGTGGGCGCATCGGAGTCGATTGCGGTGGTCGCCGAACGCATCGCCTTGCAGATGCAGGAAACCGCACAACTGAGCATTTTCGAATTGCCCCTGGCGCTGCCCAGCTGGGAGATTTTCGTCGTCCGCGCGCGCGGGCGCGCCAACGAGCCGGCGGTTGAGTGGATGACCAGAATGCTGATCGGCGACTGACGATCGATCTGGTGCATCGAGAGGCTGCGCCAATGCCATTGGATCGCAGGCCTCGGTGCTCCTAGAGTGCGGACATCCGTTCAACACTCCAGGAATGCACATGAAAACCGAGCCCACATTGGTCATGGTCCCTTGCTTCGCCGGTGCACCGTGGCAGCTCGACCCACTCACCCACTTGCAGCACCGCGCCATGCGTACTTTGCGTTTGCCGGACGACGTCGCTGATCTGGAAAAACTCGCCAACTTCATCGTTGGTCAGGTGCAGGATCTCGAAAGCTATGTACTGGTGGGCGACTCCTACGGTGCGGTCGCCTCGATCGCCGTTGCAACACGCCAGCCCACAGGCCTCAAGGGCCTGGTGCTGTCCGGCGGTTTCGCCAGAAGCCCGATCACCTCGCCCCTGCTGAAAACGCTGGCCGCACTGGCGCCGTTTTTCCCCGGGCCGTTTTATCGCCAGGCGACCCTGCGCTTCCACGCCGCGCAACTGGCTTCATCGTTCGACAAGGAAGGTGAAATCCCTTGGTCATCTGCCAGGAGCCGTGCCTTCTTCATCAAGCACACCCCGCACAAGGCCTACGTCAACCGCGTGCGCTCGATCGAGAACGTCGACTACACCGACCTGCTGCCAAAGATCGACGTACCGACGCTGATCCTCACGCCCGAGGAAGACAGGCTGATCGGTAAACAGGCTGCGCGGATCCTGCTGAATGGCATAAAAAGCGCGCAGGAAGTCATCATGCCGAGAACCGGGCATATGTTCCGGTTCTCGCATCCGGTGGCGTATTCGTTGGAGGTCAGGCAGTTTCTGGAGCGGGTTGCGTTGTGATTGTCCGGGGGCAGTCAGATGCGGCGGGCCATGATCAATCCGAATTGCCGTTTATTGTTACAGCCGCTAGCCTCAGCAACAGCCAAAAGCACAAATCAGAGACCCGCATGACGCTACGCCCCGCCACCGATGGTGACCAGACAACCCTCTTTGACTTGCATCGAGCAGTCTTCCGCGAGCACATCGAGAAAATATGGGGCTGGGATGAGAAGTGGCAACGGGCAAATTTCACAGCGGAATTCGCCTGCGCAGCCACTTCGGTTATTGAACAAGATGGCCGGATTGTTGGATACGTGCAGATTCTGGATAAAGAGGATCGAATCCAGGTTCAGAACATCGCTATTTCGCAGGCGTACCAAGGCAAGGGCATTGGCTCGCGCATGCTGAGGAACCTCCAGCTGCAAGCCGCTGCCCGCAAGGTGCCGTTGCAGTTGGGCGCTTTTCGCACGAACACATTGGCGCAGAAGCTCTATGAACGACTGGGCTTTCGCCGGACTGGCACAACCGACACGCATATCGAAATGTCATGGACCGGCACCTGACATTCAGCAACCGTGATCCGAATCCATGAGCGTAAAAGACCTTCCCTGACTCAACCTGTAAGGACATTCAATGCCACGCTCGCTGCAGTTCGAACAAGTCGACGTATTCGCCGATCACCCCTACGAAGGTAATGCGCTGGCCGTGGTGGTGGATGCAGATGGGCTGACGACCGAGCAGATGCAGGCGTTCGCCCGCTGGACGCAACTCAGTGAGACCACTTTTCTGCTGAAGCCCGAGGCGCCGGACGCGCACTACCGTGTCCGCATCTTTACACCGTTGCGAGAGTTGCCCTTCGCCGGGCATCCCACGCTGGGCAGCTGCAAAGTGTGGCTCGCGCAGAACGACAAGCCTGAGCAGGTCGAGATTATCCAGGAGTGCTCGGCGGGCTTGATTCGGGTACGCAAACAAGGTCCGCAACTGGCGTTCTCCGCGCCACCATTGGTGCGCAGCGGGCCGCTGGAGGCAACGACGCTCAACCTGATTGAACAAGGACTCGGCCTCGCCACCGGGCAGATCCGCGCGAGCCAATGGGTCGATAACGGCCCGGGGTGGGCGGGCGTGTTGCTGGCGAGTCGCGAAGACGTGTTGGCGATCAAGCCTGATTACGCGGCGCTGCAGGGGCTGAATGTCGGGATTATTGCGCCGTGGGCGGGTCCAGACGCTGAAACGGACGTGGAAGTCAGAGCCTTCATGGGCGAGGAATGCGCCGAGGACGCCGTCACCGGCAGCCTCAATGCGAGCCTGGCTCAGTGGCTGATCGGCTCAGGCATCCTTGGCGACCGCTACACCGTGAGCCAAGGCACCGCCATCGGCCGCCGCGGCCGATTGAGCATCCAGAACGTGGACGGCACCGTCTGGGTGGGCGGTGCCGTTCAGCACTGTATTTCCGGCCGGGTGGTGTTTTGATGAGCCATGGCAGCCTGGGCGATTAACCGCGCCAACCGCTACTCCGAGCCGGAGTCGAACTCGCTCAAATATGCAGCCAGGCCAGCGATCCCAGCATGACGCCGACACCGGCGGCGCCAAACGAGACGCGCCGCAGCCATTCCTTGCGCGTCAGCAAGGTGATGGCTGCCAGTGAAATGGCGATTTGAATCGCGGTCATGGCCTGAGCCCAGCGGTGATGCTGATGCAGCACCTGCTCAGACTTTTCCTCCCACGCTTGTGCCTGTTGCTCAAGCACTTCGGCCTTCTTGCGCGCCTGCTCTTTCTGCTCCGCGTAGCGCCGCGCCTCGGCAGCATAGTGGGCGGAATCCAGCCCCGGCAGATGGCTGGCCAAATCCGACAGATTCTGCCGGCTGGATTTGGCCTAGTAGTAGTTCCATTCGTTGGCGGCTTCGGTCTTCTGGATCGCGGCGTTGTTTTTATCCATCGCCGCCTCACTTTCCGTCGAACCGGCCTGATAACTCATCAGGGCGCCCACGGTCGCCATGATCGCCGTCATCACCGCAATCTTGCTGGCGAAGCGATCGCCTTGTGCATGGGCATGATGGGTGGTGTGCTCGATGTGTTGCTCGTGGGGGCTGGGAACTTCGAACTCTTCAGGCATGGCTGTCGAACTGGGATGGGTGATGAAAGATGGGCGACATTATGAGGACAACCACAGCGAAACGCGCAAGCCACGCTGCGCCACTTCATCGACGAAACTCAAACCCACCCGAATCCCCGTCCGCTCGGCAATCGCCCTGACAATCGACAGCCCCAACCCGGACCCGGCTTCCCCGGTGCCCAGGCTGCGGTAAAACGGATCGAACACCAGCGCCTGTTCTTCGCCGCGGATGCCCGGCCCCGAGTCCTTGATTTCGATGCGCGCGCCCGCCTCCGTCCGTTCGACGCTGAGGTCGACTCGCCCGCCCGCCGGGGTATAGCGGATGGCGTTATCCACCAGGTTCTTGATCAGGATGAACAGGTCCAGTTCGTTGATGAGGACCGGCACGTCCTCGACGCTGTCAACGCCGATATCGATGTCTTTGTTCTCTGCCAGTGGCAGGAGGTCTTCCAGTACACGGCGAAACACTGCATGTACCGACACGGTGGCCTCGGCGCGTTGCGCGATTGATTGTGCGGCAGCCAGGGCGAGCAATTGCTCGATCAGCTTGCGACTGCGCTCGATCCCCTGAGCCAGTGGCAGAAAGTTCTGCCGGGTGTCAGCCGACATGGGCGTAGCGGCCAATCGCTCGGCCTGCAGGGACAGCGCCGTCATCGGCGAACGCAGCTCATGGGCGGCATCGGCGATAAACCGTCGTTGCGCCTCCATGGCCTGTGCAACGCGGCGGAGCAATCGATTGATCGCCACGACGAAGGGCCGGATCTCGCTCGGCAGGTGCTGTTCATCAATCGCATGCAGCGCCTGTTGGTCACGCTGATCGATTTCCGCCGAGAGGGTCGCGATCGGGCGAAACAGCTTGCGCACCAGATCCGCCACCACCAACAGCAGCACCGGAAACAGAATCAGAAACGGCAACAGACTGCGCCACGCGCTTTCCCGTGCTTCCTTGTCGCGCACGTCGGCTTCCTGCGCGACCGCGATGCGCTCGCCTGCCGAGGTGGTTCTGACCAACACACGATAGTTTTCACCGGCTATGTTCAACGTCGACAAACCATCGGCCAGGGTCAGCGGAAAGGGCAACGGAAGGCTGGCGTCGTCAGTGCCGAGCGCTTTGCTGCTGTCGGCCAGGTACTGCACGGTGATCCGCGAGTCTTCATCCTCACCAACGGCCTGGACGGCAGCGGGATACCCCAGGGTCATGTGCTGCCGGTCAAACAGCAGCGCGACCTGGCGCAAGCTTTCGTCCTGCATTTCGTGCGCTTCGTCGAGCGCCGAAACGAATGCGAATGCACCGGCGAGCAAAGCGACGATGAGAATCGCCAGTGACAGCGTGACCGAAAGCCGTGCCTGCACCGAATCGCTCAAACGCCTTTTGAAACCATCCATCCCATCCCCCTGACATTCTTGATGACATGGTTTCCCAGTTTGCGCCGCAGCGAATGGATCAAAAACTCCACCGCGTTGCTTTCCACTTCGTTGCCCCAGCCGTAAATCCGGTCCTCAAGTTCACTGCGCGAAAGAATCGCCCCCGGGCGGATCAACAGCGCCTGCAACAGCGCAAACTCGCGACTGGACAGTTGCACTTCAATGACTTGCGCGGTGGAGGCCTGTTTGGACACCAGGTTCAACGACACCTCGCCATTATCCAGCAGCGATTGCGCGTTACCGCCGCGACGGCGCAATACCGCACGCATCCGCGCCAGCAACTCGGCCATGGCGAAAGGTTTGAGCAGGAAGTCGTCGGCGCCGCCATCGAGGCCGCGCAGCCGGTCATCGAGGCCATCGCGGGCGGTGATAATCAGCAGCGGCACGGGGTTGTTGCGCGCGCGAATGGCGTCCAGCACATCAAGCCCGTCCTTGCCGGGCAGGCCGAGGTCCAGCAACACCAGGTCGTAGTTCTGAGTGTCCAGCGCCGCCAGCGCGGTGAGGCCGTTTTTCACCCAGTCGGTGGCGTAGCTCGCGTCCTTGAGCGCGACTTCGATGGCTTCGCCAATCATCAGGTCATCTTCGACCAACAGAATCCGCATGCAGCGCTCCGACAGAGAAAAGCGCGATGGTCATTGCCATCGCGCCTGTATTGAAGCACTTGAACCGGCGTTTGTCCGCCGCCGCTTCAGCGCTGTGATCACTGTTTGCCATTCAGCGAATCGAAGGCGTTCAGCAGATCATCCATGGCCGCCTTGCAGTCAGCCTGCTGCGGCGAGCTGGCGCGCAGGGCATCCAGCGCGCGGTCAATCGCCTTGTCCAACACATGCCAGTCGGCAGCGGCACGCGGCTTGATGCCGGCTTCGGCGGAGTCCCAAGTCGTTTCCAGATCCTTGATACGGGTCTTGGCGCCGGGCAGGTCATTTTTCTCGACCAGCGCACTGACGTTGGCGGCGATGTTGCGGAACTCGCTCAGGTCACCCAGCTTCGAGCCCGATTGCGGCGGCGCGCTCAAAGAGCTGGTCGGTGCACCGGCAGCGGGTTTGTCAGCGGGTTTCGAGCAGCCGGCGAGGCTGCCGAGCAGCATCAGAGACGAGATGATCGCGACGTGGCGAAAAACGGTTTTGAAGGCGTGCATGTTGATTCCTTGAGGGAGTATCCAAACGTTTATTGAGTGAGGGTTTTGCGATTGCCAAGGCTGATCTGCGCGACCGCCACCAGCAGCACGATGACAGTGAGGAAGATCGCACTGGTCCAGGCGGCGCCCATGCCCAGGCCACCGTAAGTCTTGGCCTGAGTCAGCAAGTCACCGAGAGAGGCGCCGAACGGACGAGTCAGGATGTAGGCGATCCAGAAGGTCAGCACCACGTTGGCCCCCATCCGCCTGGCCAGCAGCGTCGCCGCAAGCAGCGCGCCGAAAATCACTGCACCGACGGTGAAGCCCAGCCCCAGCGCTTCGGTGGCCAGGTCCCCGGCGGCAGTGCCCAAGGCAAAGGTACAGAGCACCGTAGACCAGTAAAAAAGCTCGCGCCGCGGCGTGTTGATTTCACGGATCGACAGGCTGTCTTCCATCGTGAACCAGATCAGGAAATTCACGGCCAGCAACACCGAGAACACCGCGGTGCTGACGTACAGGCTGATGTCGAGCATGTCGGTCATGATGTCGGTGATCTGCGTGCCGACGATGCTCACCAGCACCACGGTCAACCAGTAGATCCAGGGTGTATAGGCAGTTTTGCGCATTTGCAAGAACAGCGCCCCCCCGAGTAACAGCGCCATGCCGATGCTGGTCCAGCCAGCGCCGAAGCCAATATCCACGGCGAGGAAGTCAGCGCCGGTTTCACCCACGGTCGTCGAGAGAATCTTGATTACCCAGAAGGCCAGTGTCACTTCGGGGACTTTGTTAAGCCATCCGGCTTTTGCGGGATTCATGTGCGGGTTGCCTCTCCTGTCCAGCGCTGAATGTGCGCTGAGGGAGACGATAAGGGCCAACACTTAGCTGAGACTGAGGGCGTACACGAAGCGATTGATTCAGTGGCGCGCCCTGCTCTGCCGAAATTTTCCGCCGTGCCCGGTTCGATCACCTAACCTCATAGATTGTGTGATCAACGAGAACCGGCCCCTCCGATGCGCAACACATTGAAGTCATTGTTTTTTGTCGCGCTGACCGTGCTCGCTTCGGGCAGTTCGCTGCTGTGCGCGGCGGATTTGCCGGCGCCCTCGGCGACCACTGCGGCACCGCTGGTGGAGGTCTCGCAAAGTGATCTGCAAGCCTTACAACTGCGTCTCGACGGCCTGAAGCAGCAGATTTCCGCCGCCAACAATTACAACCAGCTCGAAGGCCCGCAGGACCGGGTGCAGACGTTCATTCTGGATGTCGATCGGTTGTCCGCATCGTTGTTGCCGCAGCAGGCGCAACTGGCGGTGCAACTGGGGGTGCTCGGCGCCGCACCGGATACGCAGATTGCCGCCGAACAGGCGGAAATCGCCGCACAACGGGCGTTGCTCAGCGAGCAGAAAAACAAGGTCGATGCCACGCTCAAAAGCCTTGCCGCGCTCAAACAAAGCGCAGCCGAGCTGATTACACAAATCGCCGGCATCCGCCGCACACTGCTCGAAAGCGAACTGACGCTGCGCACCGACAGCATCCTGAGCCCGGACTTCTGGTCGCCATTGGTCGCGCCGGAGCCGGACGACCGCCAGCGCCTGAAGTTTTTCATCGATCAGGTGAACCTCACCTGGGCCACCGTATGGGCCCCGGGGGAACGGTTTTTCACCTGTGTGCTGGTGCTGCTGGCGCTGGCTTTCTGGACGGTCGGCCGCCGACTTGCCGAACGCGGTCTGACCTGGCTGTGCATCCACCGCATGCCGGAAGGTCGCCTGCGTCGCAGCGCGCTGGCATTCGCCTCGGCGCTGGCGACCCTGGGCACCACAGCCATCGCCCTGCATCTGCTGTTCTATGCCTGCACCCGTCACGAGCCGCTGACGCCAGTGCTGCAGACTTTTTCCGAAGAATTCGAAAAAGCCGTTTACGCCTGCGTCCTGATCACCGCGTTGAGCCGCGCACTGCTGTCGACCCAGCATCCTTCATGGCGGCTGCCGGCGATGGCCGATTCGGTGGCGCTGGCGTTGCGCCCGTATCCGAGGATTCTCGCCGCCACCCTGCTGGTGCTGGTGACGCTGGTGCAAGTCAGCAACGCCACCGGCATGAGCAGCCAGATCGTGATCGCCCAGCGCGGGGTGATCGCCATCGTGGTGATCGTGATTCTGGTGCCGTTGCTGTTGCGCGTCGGCAAAGTGCGCAAGGCGTTGATCAGCGCCAATGAACCGGAGGCCGCCAGCACGTTCGCCGGAGCGATCTACAGCATCGCCACGGTGTGCATGTGCATATCGGCGCTAGCCTTGCTCACCGGCTACGTGTCGCTGGCCCGCTTCGTCACCTATGAATTGGTCTGGGCCTATATCGTGCTGGCCGGGTTCTATTTACTGGTGCAAGTGGTCAAGGACGCCTGCGAGTACCTGTTCTCGCCGCGCTACTCGGCGGGCAAGACGCTCAAGCAGACTTTGGGCCTGGGCGACCGGCGGCTGGAACAGATCTCGATTGTGCTGTCCGGTGCCAGCCGCGCCGGGCTGTTGCTGCTGGCGGTCATCACCTTGTTCGTCGGCGGCATCGGCACCACGTTCGGGCAACTGACCAGCAATGTCCTGGGCATTCTGGGTGGTGCCGGCTTGCGCAAGCTGAACATCGTCCCTGCGCACCTGATCAATGCCGTGCTGGCGCTGCTGATCGGTATCTACCTGATCCGCGCCCTGCGCCGCTGGCTCGACAACGAATTCCTGCCCAAGACCGACATGGATCCGGGCATGTGCGCGTCGCTGAGCACGCTGTTTTCCAACATCGGTTATGCCACGGTTATCCTCCTGACGCTGTCGTCACTGGGCGTGCGCTGGACCAATCTGGCGTGGATCGTCAGTGCGTTGTCGGTGGGGATCGGTTTCGGCTTGCAGGAAATCGTCAAGAACTTCGTCTCCGGGCTGATCCTGCTCACCGAGCGCCCGGTGAAGGTCGGCGATCTGATCAGCATCAGCGGTGTCGAAGGCGATATCCGCCGGATCAACGTGCGCGCCACGGAAATCCAGCTCAGCGACCGCTCCATCGTGATCGTGCCCAACTCGCAACTGATCTCGCAGAACCTGCGCAACGTCACCCTCGGCGGCAGCGCTCAGGGGGTGGCGAGCCTGGAGCTGATGTTCCCGCTGGACATCGACCCGGAACAGGTCAAGGAATTGCTGCTGAACACTTACCACGAAAACGAAAACATCCTCGACAAACCGGCGTCGTACGTACGCTTCAGCAAACTCTCGCCCGATGGCATCACCTTGACGGTGACGGGCTATGTCGGCAGCCCACGGATCGTCGGCGGGACCAAGAGTGATCTGCTGTTCGAGATTCTCAAGCGCCTGGGGGATGCGGGGATTGCGCTGGCGAAACCAGCGTCGAGCCCGTGACCCCTAAAAGGTTTTGCGGTGTACACGGACTTGGTTACTGGCCGAGATTACTGTGGGAGCTGGCTTGCCAGCGATGNCCCATCGCTGGCAAGCCAGCTCCCACAGGGCTTTGTGGTGATTGCGGGATTGCGCGCAGGGAACAAGCCTACTCGCGAAGAGCCTCAGGCCGGCGCCCAGCGCCGATGCAGCCAGCGCGCCAACGCATCCAGCGCAAAGCCCAGTACGCCGATCAGCAGCACCATCGCCATCAGTTCCGAATACGCCAGGCGATCACGCGTATCGAGGATGAAGTAGCCCAACCCGGCGCTGACCCCGAGCATCTCGCACGGCACCAGTACGATCCACAAAATGCCGATCGACAGCCGCACCCCGGTCAGCACATGGCCGAGCACGCCGGGCAGGATCACCTTGCGCAGGGTTTCCCAGCGGGTGGCGCTGAGGCTGCGGCTGAGTTGCAGCCAGCGCGGGTCGAGCTGGCGCACGCCGGCCACGGTGTTGAGCAGGATCGGCCACACCGCGGCGAAGGTCAGCAGGAAGTAGATCGGCTGATCACCAACGCCCATCAGCATCACCACCACCGGCATCCACGACAGCGGCGAAATCATCCGCAGAAACTGAAACGCCGGCGTGGTCGCCGCTTCCAGATGCCGGTAGCTGCCAATCATCAAGCCCAGCGGCACACCGATCAGCAGCGCCATCAGCAGCCCGACCAGAATCCGCTTCAGGCTGACCAGCACATGCTCGTACAGCTCCGGGCGCAGCAACAGGTCGCCAAGGCTCGCCAGAGTTGCCTCGGGTGAAAAGCGCAACGCAAGGCTGTCGTTGCCGCCAAACAGATGCACACCCAGCCACCACAGCAGCAACAGGCACAACAGCCCCGCTACACCCAACAAACCCTGCACGGTCAATGAAGATCGCTGGCGCATCAGAGGCCGAACTCCTCGCTGCGTTCGAAGCTTTCCGGCAGGCCGAAGGTCTGCATGCCGCCAACGGCCGCGATGGCGTTGCGCACGAAGCGATCATCCACCAGATCCTTGGCGGTCTGCTGCGGATCGAGGCTGGCGAGGAAACCCTTGTCGCCCTCGATCAGCGTGTCCTTCAGACGTTTGACCAGTTCTTCGGTGTAGCTGGGGAACGGGTACGGCTGAAAATCGATGCGCTGCTCGTCCCAATGCCTGTGCTGAATCGCGCCGCTGGCCAGATACTGCTCGCGGTCGCTGCTGGCCGGCGACAGCACCCGGTCGAGCACCGGTTGCGCGTGCGGCGTATAGCGATTGGCGCCGTCCTTGGACAGCAGTTTTGCGGCCTCGGCGCGGTTGTCGCGGGTCCAGACCTGCGCCTTGACGATCGCATTGACGACTTTCTGCGACCACTCGGGACGGTGGTTCAGATCCTGCTCGTGCATGAACACCACGCAGCAAGCGTGATTACGCCAGACGTCGCCGGTAAAACGCTGTACGCGGCCAACCTTGAGTTCCTCGGCCAGCGCGTTGAACGGCTCGGCGACGATGTAACCAGCGATGCGTTTGCTCGCCAGGGCCGGCGGCATATCGGACGGCGGCAGCACCAGCAGATTGACTTCGTTCGGCGCCAACGCGGCGCTCGCCGATTTGCTCACCGGCACCAGCCCGTGATCGCGGAACAGCTGCTGCACCACCACGTTATGAATCGAATACCAGAACGGAATCGCCACCGATTGCCCACCGAGTTGCTTGACCTCGGTGATGCCCGGCGCCACGGTCAGGCCCGAGCCGCCGACGTGGTTCCACGCCACGACCTTGGCCGGCACCTTGCTGCCGTAACGCGCCCACACGGTCATCGGTGACAGCAGATGAATCACGTTGACCTGCCCGGAAATGAACGCCTCGATCACCTGCGCCCAACTGCGCAGCAGCACCGGGCGCTCGGCCTGAATGCCTTCGGCCTCGAACAGCCCGTTGTTGTGCGCCACCAGCAACGGCGTGGCGTCGGTGATCGGCAGATAACCGATGCGCACCGGCGCGTTCGGCTCGGCAGCGGCACGGGCATTCAAGCTGTTGAGCAACGGCAACGCGCCGCCAGCGGTCAGCAACGCGCTGAGTTTGAGGAAGTCACGACGTGTGTGAGTAAAGTCGTCCAGGCACATGGTCAATCTCCGACGTAGCGGGCACAGGTTGAGTGAGGGGGTTGCGGCTTGCCCGCCGAAGGATTTTGAGGATGTCGATGCGCAGCGCGCCCAGTTCCTCGACCAGCTCGGCACGCGGCTGAGGCAGGTCGATGCGCCACTCGCCGAGGATGTGCGCCGGGCTGTTACCCAGTAGCAGAATCCGCTCGGAAAGCAGCAGGGCTTCGTCGATGTCGTGGGTGATCAACACGGCTGCGGTGTGGTGCTCGGCAATCAGTTGCAGGAGCAACTGCTGCATGTCGGCGCGGGTGATTTCATCCAGCGCGCCGAACGGTTCATCGAGCAACAGCACCTGCGGCTGACGGGCCAGACAACGGGCCAGCGCGGTGCGCTGGGCCATGCCGCCGGACAGCTGCGCCGGGTGCTGCTGACGCGCATGTTCGAGGCCGACCGCAGCAATGGCGTGGTCGATCCGCGTCTTGCGTTGTTCGGCCGTCAGGTGCGGCTGGCGGGCGAAGTCGAGACCGAAGGCGACGTTCTTTTCCAAAGTCAGCCACGGCAACAGGCTCGGGTCCTGAAACGCCACCGCCACCCGAGGGTGCGCACCGGTCAGCGGTTCGCCAAGCAGGCTCACCCGGCCCTGCTGCGGTGCCTGCAACCCCGCCAGGACACGCAGCAGACTCGATTTGCCGACACCGCTGGGGCCGAGAATCGTCACCACTTCGCCGGGCTGCAATTGCAGGTCGAAGTGCTCCAGCACGGTGTGCCAGCCCTGCTCTCGCGGGTAGCCGAGGCTGATGCCCTGCGCCTCCAGCACCGGCGCGGTCATGCCGTCGCTTCCCGTTTCTGCCGCTGCAATTCGGCGCGCAGTTGCACCAGGCTCGGCGTGACGATCGGCACGAACGCCGACTCACGCCAGCGCCGGGCGAAACCACTGCCGTGCTCGGTCAGATAGGCCTTGCCGCCGCTGGATTGCAATTCCAGTTGCACCGCATTGGCAGCGGATTCGGCCAGCGCGATGCGGATCTGGAACAAGGCGCCCGGCTCGGTCAGGAAACGCCCGTCGTGCAAACCTTGCTTGAGCGCATCGACGCTCTGCGCCAATTGCTCGCGTTGTTCCTGCAACGGCTCCAACAGGATCGAACGACCGTCCTGCAAATGTCCTTCGACCTCGGCCAGCGCCCGTCGCGCCAGACCCATCGCCATGCCGCACTGCAAGCCGAGGAACGCCGGGCGCACCGCTGGCAGAAACTTGCGCGCATCTTCATGCAGCAGCCATTCGCGTCCGACCGCCACTTGCGCGAAATCGATCGCTGCGGTGTTGCTCGATTGCAGCCCCATCAGTTGCAGATCGGCGGAACGTGTTACGCCGGCCGCGCCATCCGGGATGGCTAGCACGAAGGGTGAACCGCCCGCCTCATGCTCGATCGCCGCCGCCACCACAAAACCGCTTTTGCGCAGGTTGGTCACCCAATGCAGGCGCCCGTTCAAGGCCCAGCCGTCAGCGGCACTGGCGGCGCGCACTTGCAGTGCCTCGATGCCTGACAGGTACTTCATCGCGTTGGACAAACCGGTGGCGCCGGCCAGTTCTGCGCTGAGCAGTGAAGGCAGCAACTTTTCCCTTAGTGCAGCGTTGGGACTGTGCAGCAAGTATTCGATAAAGGCCCTTTGGCCCCAGAATACGAACGCCGCTGCCAATGAATGGCTGGCGACGGCGGCCAGGGTTTCCACGGCATCGCTGACGTGACCACCGCTGCCGCCCAGCGCCGGGCTGACGCCGACCCGTAGCACCCCGGCCTGCGCCAGTTGTGTCAGCACCTGTTGCGGATCGCCGTCGCCCGCATCCAGGGCCTGGGCGTTGTGTTCCAGCCATTGCATCAATGCCGGATTGAGCATGTCGTTTCTCTCCTTGTACGCAGCCGCATCAACCATAGACGATGCGGCCCGAAGCGCTGGCGAATTACGCGCGATACGCCGCCAGCTCAGGGTTGAGCGGCGTGTCGGCGAACACGTTGGCGAAGTTGCACAGGGTCGCCAGGCTGATGCCAAGGATCACTTCCAGCGCATTGCCTTCGGTGTAGCCGGCGGCCTTGAATTGGTTGAAGGTCTGATCGCTGACCTTGCCCCGGGTGGCAATCACTTCGCGGGCAAATGCGGCCAGGGTTTCCAGTTTTGCCACGGGCACAGTGGCTTTTTCACGCAGCGCACTGACCACTTCCGGCGGCAGTTTTGCCTTATTCAGCGCCACGGCGGTATGACCTGCGACACAGAAATCGCAACCATGGTTGGTCGCGGCAATCAGTTGCACCACTTCGCGCTCGGCGAGGCTGAGTTCGGACTTGCCATTGAGCGCCGATACCGTAACGTAGGTTTCCAGTGCGGCCGGGGCATTGGCCAGCACGGCCAGCAGGTTCGGAATGAATCCGGAGTTTTTCTGCGCATTTTCCAGAAACGGTCTAGCGGCTTCGGGAGCGCTTTGCACGGTGTGAAGAGTGACGCGCGACATGGAGTGGACTCCTGCTGTTGAGTGTCCGGCCAGTCTGTTGGTTATAAAAATTTCGATCCATATTCTAAAGTAGCGATTACTTGCTCCTGAGTGTTTCCATTAGATGATTTCGTCCAGCCCTTTGGTTGATTGGTTATTAGAAAGCCTCGAACTCGACGCCAGTCTGTTCCACGTCGGGCGCTATTGCGGTGGCTGGCACGCGAGTACGCACGGGCTGGCGCGCGCCAGTTTTCACTTGATCGTGCAGGGGCGTTGCTGGCTGCACATTGATGGGCAGGCACGGTCGATACCGTTGAACGCCGGGGATGCGGTGTTTCTGCTGCGGGATCTGAATTACCGCCTCTCCAGCGCCGAAGAGACAGCCCTCGCCCAGACGCTGCCGCGCATCGCCATGACCGCGCTCGACAGCCAGGCGCAGGACGGTGTCGGGCTGGTTTGCGGGTTCTTCCATTTCAAGTCGGGATTGTCATCGCTGATCATCGAGGGGTTGCCAGACTGGATCATCCTGCGCGCGGGCGATCCGTCTTCCAGCGCGGCGCGAGCCTTGTTCGAGTTGATCCTGCAAGAGTGCGAACGCCTGCCGGCGCCCTCCTCGGCGCTGCTCGAACGCTTGAGTCATCTGCTGTTTTTGTACGTGCTGCGTCAGCAGATGGCCGACAACCAGAGCCTCGGCGGCCTCGTGGCATTGGCGCGCAATCCGCAGTTCGCGCCGTTGCTGGACCAGTTGATCGCACAACCGCAGTTGCCGTGGTCGCTGGAGAGCATGGCGGCGAGTACCGGCCTGTCGCGCTCGGCATTTTTCAAACGCTTCAACGAACTGGCCGGGCAATCGCCGGGGCAGGTATTGCTGGCGTTGCGCATTCGGCATGCCTGCCAGTTGCTGCGGACTAACCACACGGTGGAACAGGTGTGTGCGGCGGTGGGCTATCAGTCGATCGCCGCGTTTACCCGGGCATTTGCCAAGTCGGTGGGCGTGCAACCGGGGGCTTATCGCAAGCAGCATGAGGGGCGCTGAGCTTGCTCGCGAAAGCGTCAGATCAGCCAACCTCATCACTGAATGTCACACCGCTTTCGCGGGCAAGCCCGCTCCCACAGGGGGTTGTGTCGATCAGTGGCTTTGTGCACGCCACAAAACCTGTGGGAGCTGGCTTGCCAGCGATGGCGTTGGCACATCCAACGTCTTTATCGACTGAGCCGGCGCTTTCGCGGGCAAGCCCGCTC
>NZ_JBQEPG010000024.1:0-60399 GCF_052045635.1 Pseudomonas sp. 22189 | reverse complement strand
CTGTGGGAGCTGGCTTGCCAGCGATGGCGTTGGCACATCCAACGTCTTTATCGACTGAGCCGGCGCTTTCGCGGGCAAGCCCGCTCCCACAGGGGATTGTGTCGATCAGCGATTGGTGCACGCCACAAAACCCGTGGGAGCTGGCTTGCCAGCGATGGCGTTGGCACATCCAACGTCTTTATCGACTGAGCCGGCGCTTTCGCGGGCAAGCCCGCTCCCACAGGGGGTTGTGTCGATCAGCGGCTTTGTGCACGCCACAAAACCGGTGGGAGCTGGCTTGCCAGCGATGGCGTTGGCACATCCAACGTCTTTATCGACTGAACCGGCGCCTTCGCGGGCAAGCCCGCTCCCACAGGGGGTTGTGTCGATCAGCGGCTTTGTGCACGCCACAAAACCTGTGGGAGCTCGCTTGCCAGCGATGGCGTTGGCGCGTTCGGTACCCACGACTCGATGATTTCTTATTCCATTAATCAACCAAGAAATCATTTTTTAATCTTTTATCGCTATTAATCTCAGCCCCTATCATTGCGCGTCTGCACTTGACTCATAAAAGGAATGTTCCATGCAAAGACGCCTGTTACTGGCTGCACTGTTTGTCGCTGTCGCCGGGTGCGCCAGTCCTCCTGCTGTTTCGGTGCATACCAAAGACCCCGCCAGCTCGACCCTGCAAGGTGACGCCTCGCGCCCGGCGCAGGCGCAGTGGATCCGCACCGAGTTGTACTTCTCGGTGGGCACGGTCGATGGCAAGGACGGTGCGGTCAGCCCGGCGCGCTGGCGCGAGTTTCTCGACAAGGAAGTGACGTCGCGGTTTCCCGACGGTTTCACCGTGTTCGATGCCTATGGGCAGTGGCGTGATCATGGGGCAAAGGAGCCGGAGCGGTTGAGCACCAAGGTCATCGTGATCCTGCACGAAAACAATCCGCAGAACGCCGGCAACATCGAGGCAATTCGACTGGCGTACAAACGCATCACCGGGGACTTGTCGGTACTGCGTCTGTCGCAACCTGCCGAGGTATCGTTCTAATCGCTGATCTGTCCGAGAGCTTGCCGAGGCGTCGACGCCAGGCGGCTCAATCCCGCCAGCAGCAGCGCCCCCATCAGCAACACGCCAATCCCCAGAAATGCGCCCCACCCCACCACTGTCACGCTCGAATAAAGCATGTACAGGCACAGCCCGAAAAACAGCAGCGGTAATAGCGGATACAACGGCACCTTCACCGGCCTCGGCACGTCGGGAAAGCGTCGGCGCAGGATGATCAACGCCAGGCTGCTGAAGCTCAGAAACAGCCAATACACCGGGGTCAGGTACTCGACCATGGTGTTGAAGCCGCTCTGGGTGAAACTGCCGAACAGCACCAGCAACAACGCCACTGAGCCCTCCGCCAGCAACGCTTTGCGCGGCACGCCGTCACGTTCGTGCCACTCGCCGAAACGACGCAACTGCGGCACATCGCGGGCAGCGGCATAGGTGGTGCGGGCGCCGACCAGCAAGGTCGAGTTGATGCTGGCGATGGCCGCAATACCCACCATCAGCAGAATCAGCAGCACACCCGGCGCGCCAAAGGCACGGTTCAACAACTCCACTGCCGGTGCGTTGCTCGCCGCCAGCCCGGCGAATCCAAGGCCTCGCACAAACGCCCAGTTCAGCGCCAGATAAATCGCCATCAGCAGCGTCAACGCGCCGAGCATGGCGATGAATATTCCACGTCGACCGTCGCGCACTTCCGCCGACAAGGTCGCCGCATCGCTCCAGCCACCGAATGCCAGAAACACGAAAATCATGGCCGCCGAAAGCCCCGCCATACCGGTGTTTTCCGGCGCAACCGAGACGCTTGCTGGCGCGGCTTCGATCCCCTGCCACGCCAGCCACACCCCGGCGCTGGCGATGCTCAGAAAGCCCAGCGCCAACAAGCCCACCAGCAAGGTCTGGGTGATGAAACCGATGTGCTTGCCCGTGAGATTGAGCAGCACCAGCGCAGCGATCACCCCGCCAGCAAACAACCCCGAGCCGTATCGACCGAGCGGCACCACGGCGTTGACGTAATCGGCAAACATGAACGCCGACAAGGCGATCCAGCCGGTGTGCATCACCGAGAAGCGTGACCAGGCAAACAGGAACCCCATGCGCTCGCCATAGGCGGTGCGCAGAAAGTGATAGTCGCCGCCAGGATGTGGGAATGCCGTGGCCATTTCGGCAAAGCACAACGCCCCGGCCATCGACGCCAGGCCGCCGAGCACCCACACCCAGTAGAAATATTCCCGCCCGACGTTCAGCGCCACGGTCGGCGCGGTCTTGAGGATGTCGGTGGTGATCACCATGCCCAGCGTGATCAGCAGCGCCTGCAACACTGGCAGATGGCGCTTGGGGCCGTTGGAGTGATTCATGCAGAGTTCCGCAGAAGATCCGCCGTCCATGGCGGTGCGGCTCAGAAGCCGTAAGTGGCGCTGGCGTAGTAGTAAGCGCCGTTGGTGCCGATCGGCGACAGCACGTCATACGGCAGGTTGCCGCCGTAATTGATCGCCGAGCCGGAGCGCTCCGGGTAGTTGTCGGTGAGGTTGTTGCCGCCCAGGGCGACGCTGAATTTCGGGGTGAATTTGTAGGTCACCTCGGCGTCCAGTTGCCACACCGCGCCGTAGGTCTGCTCCGGTTGCGAGTCGCCAAAGTCGAACACGCGAGTGGTTTCGCCCTGCCGGGTCAGACGCCCGAGCAGGCCCCAGTGTTCGCTGGCCCAGTTGGCGGAAAACACGAAGCGATCCTTGGGCGCCGCGTCAGTCAGGGTGTTGGTTTCTTCAACGCCGACCAGTGCATCGTTGCCGATACCCAGCGCCGTCAGTTGCGCGGGCGTGCCTTTGGTGCTGGTGACTTTGGTGTGGTTGTAGGTGTACGCGGTGGTCAGGCCCAGTTGCCCTTCATACAGCGGCTGGTGGTAGTTGAGCACCAGTTCGGCACCGTGGGTGCTGGTGTCGGCGGCGTTGGTGAAGAAGTTGACGTCATGCACCCCGGCCACGCCGAAATTGTCGTTGATGTATTGCTCCATGGCATCGCTGCCGATGCGCTGCGACAGGGTGATGCGATCCTTGACGTCGATACGGAACACATCGAGCGAGGCATCGAAGCGCTCGTTGAGCTGGAAGGTCAGGCCGAGGCTGAAGTTCTTCGAGGTTTCAGGATCGAGCTTCTCGGCCCCCAGCGCGCGGGCGATCGGGTCGTTGACCGAGAGCACACGAATATCGGTGAGCGTGCCGCCTTCGCCAAAGTTGCTGGTGGTGTTCTGAAAGCCGCTCTGCGCCAGCGACGGCGCGCGGAAGTTGTTCGACACCGCACCGCGCAACGCCCACTGCTCGGTCAGTTTGTAGCGACCACTGAGCTTGCCGGTGAGTTTGCTGCCGGCATCATCGTAATGTTCCCAGCGGGTGGCGGCGTCGACGAAAAAGCGGTCAGTCAGATCGCCCGACAACTCGGCGTAGGTAGCAAACACGTTGCGGTCCAGGTCCGACTCTTCGCTGGGGCGCAGGCCGTTGGCGCCGTCAGCGCCGGAACCGATGTACGAGGCCGCGTCACCGGCGTAGGTCAGGTAGTTTTCGTAGCGGTATTCACCGCCCAGCGCCAGCACGAACGAGCGTCCGCCGAGGCGCAGTTCGCGGCTGAAATCGAGGTTGGTGGTGGTCTGGCGCAGCTCGTAATCGCCGGTGTCGAACCGGGTCGGCGAGTCCTCACCGAGGCTGACGTTGAGCGTGCGGCGGGTGGAGCCGTCGAAGCGGTTGCGGCCATGGGTCACGCTGCTGTCGAAGTCCCAGTCTGCGCCGATCATGCCTTTGAAACCGGCGGTGGCAGAGACGTCCTTGTTGTCGCCCAGCGACTGCGGCAGGTAGCCGTTGGGATAGAACTGCGGCTGCTCGTAGGGGTAGCGATAGAATTCGGCGCCGGTGGTGTGGCGCTGGTTGTAGGTGCCGAAGCTGTAAGCCTTGCCACCCGCCAGCGGCAGCTCACTGTTGAACCACAGGTTGACGTCCCGCGCCAGGCCGTCGCCCATCACGTAGTTGCGCTGGTCCGGGGTATTGGCAAAACCGTCGAAACCGGCGCGGTTGGTTGGATTGCGATTTTTGTACTCGGTGCCGCCGCGAATGAACCCGCCCTCTTCACCCAGACGCGTGCCGATCTTGGCCGTGGTCACGCTGTTCTGGCCGTCGGTGGTGGTTCTGCCGATGGCGTCCTGATGGGTGTGAAACGCGCCGTAGCTGGTGGACACTTCACCACCCTCGGGCGCGTCGTCGAGGATGATGTTGATCACCCCGGCAATCGCGTCGGAACCGTACTGCGCCCCGGCGCCGTCGCGCAGCACTTCGATGCGTTTGATCGCGCTGATGGGGATCGAGTTGAAGTCCACCGGCGCCGTGCCGCGACCGATTTTCGACGAGTCGTTGACCACCGCCGAGGTGTGACGGCGCTTGCCGTTGACCAGCACCAGCACCTGATCCGGACTCATGCCGCGCAGCTGTGCGGCGCGCACATGGTCGGCACCACCGGAATTGGACTGACGCGGCATGCTGAACGACGGCAGCAACGTCTGCAGCGCCTGGCCCAGTTCACCGTCAGCCGCGCCCGTGGACTTGAGATCGGCGGCGGTCAACACGTCCACCGGCACTGGAGAATCGAGCACCGTACGTGCCGTGCCCCGAGTGCCGGTGACCAGCACGGTACCCAGCCGTGTGTCATCGTCAACGCGGGTGGAAGTGTCTTCGGCTTGCGCCGGAAGTTGCCAGATCGCACCGACCACCGCGATGGCCAGTAATGAACGCGAACGCTGATACATGGGACAGCTCCTTTATCGCAGCTAATACCCGGCCGTTACCGACAATAAAGGGTCGGCAATCAATGCACGGCAATGTCTGCTGTAGTTATGGAAATCAGGAAGGCGGTGAAGGCTGATTAGTGACTGAAGCGCAGCATCCCCAAAGTCAGTTTCTCCGTTGAACACCGATGCTAGACGGGCTGAAGGCTTGCCGTAAAAGAACCAATAACACTTAGGTTAGATCCGGCTGAATAGTTGTTTTTAGAGCAACACAAGTGTTGTTCCATCAACACTTAAACCAACTAAAGATCAACTAACTAAAATGTAGACCACTTCCCTGTGGGAGCTTGCTTGCCAGCGATGGCGTTGGCACATCCAACATCTTTATCGACTGAACCGGCGCCTTCGCGGGCAAGCCCGCTCCCACAGTGGATTGTGTCGATCAGCGGATTGGTGCACGCCGCAAAACCTGTGGGAGCTGGCTTGCCAGCGAAAGCGATGTATCAGTCAATAAATAAGGTGGCTGAACAGGCCCTATCGCNCGGTGTATCAGTCAATAAATAAGGTGGCTGAACAGGCCCTATCGCTGGCAAGCCAGCTCCCACAGGGATCGGTGGATGAATACAGATTTTTCAGTTCGCCACAGGAATCCACTCCGCCCGCGCCACGTTGGCGGTATCACCGAACGCCGGGAGTTTCTGCGCCAGGTCGCGAACGTTTTTCACGTCCAGATCGAGCAGTTGCTGACGGGTGATCAGGGTCGGCGGCACCAGCACCTGATGCCCCGGATTTTCGCCGGCAATCAACATTGCCAGACTGCGCACGCTGATCGCCCCCGCGACTTGCGGATTGACCGCTGCGGTCGCCGCCCAGGCGCTGTCCGGTTCTTTCATGATCTGAATGTCGGCGGTGGAAATGTCGGCGCTGTAGATCTTCACCTTGCGCCCCAGCCCGGCCTCGTCGACGGCGATTTTCGCGCCTTTGGCGAACTCGTCGAACGGCGCGAAGATCACGCGGATATCCGGATTGGCGCGCAGCACCGCGCTGGCCTGATCCGCCACCGAGTTGGCAATCGGCGGATTGAGCGTGCCGAACCGCGCCTTCTCGATGATGCCCGGATTGGCCTTTTTCACCTCACTCCAGATCTCGTCGCGGCGCTCCATCGGCGTGAAGCCGCTGATGTACACGTAACCGGCATCGAACCGCGTGCCGTTGTCTTTCACGGCCTGATCCAGCGCCAGCCGCGCCAGTGCATGGTGATCCTGCTCGACCTGAGTCACTTGCGGACTGTTCAGGTCAACGTCGAACGCCACCACCTTGATGCCTTTGGCGATCGCCCGGTCAATCGGTCCCTTGAGGGTTTCCGCCAGGCCCAGTTGCACGATGATCCCGTCGACCCCGAGGTCAATCGCCTGATCGATCATCTCGCCCTGACTCGCCGCCTGCTGCCGCGCATCGAACACCCGCAGATTGGCCCCAAGCGCCTCGGTCTGTTTCTCCACGCCGCGCAGGTACGCCTCGGGAAAGTCCCCGGAAAACAGGTAACCGACCAGCGCGATCTGCACCTGGCCCTTGTCGAACGGCGCCGGAGCACCCGGCAATGCCTTGGCCTGAGCGCTCAACGCCAACGCCGAAAGCACCGCGCCGGCGAGGCAATGGCGTGCGAACTGCTTGATTGAACCGTGCATACATCTTCCTTGCAGCGACAAATGAACCGGCTCAGCGCGCCCGATGCGCGAGGCCGAAGGTGAACATCAGGGCCAGCACCAGCACCAGTCCCTTGACGAAATCCTGCGCGTAATACGGCGCGTTGAGCATGGTCAGACCGTTGAGCAATGAAGCAACCAACAACGCGCCGACCAAAGTGCCGAACGCATTGGGCTTCTTCGCTCCGAGCACGGCAAAACCGATCAGCGCCGCGCCGAGGGCGTCCAGCACCAGGCCGTTGCCGGAGCTGACATCGCCGCGCCCCAACCGCGCCGCCAACAGCAAACCGCCGAGCGCGGCGAGCAACGCCGACAGCACGTAAGCAAGTAACTTGAAGCGCTGTACCGGCGCCCCCGCCAGCCGCGCTGCCTGCTCGTTGCCGCCAATCGCATAAAACAACCGGCCGATGCGCGTGCGCTCGAGAAACAGCCACACCGCCAGCGCCACCAGCGCCGTGATCAACACCGGAACCGGCACCACCTCCCACAAACGTCCGCGGCCGAGGGCGAGAAACGCCGCGCTGAACGTGCCTTCGGTTTCCACACCACTGGGCAAGGTCATGCCCACCGCAATCGAGCGCCCACCCGTGGGAATCAGTTGCACGCCGATCACCAGAAACATGCTGCCCAGCGTCGCGAGAATATCCGGCACCCGCAGCTTGACGATCAGCCAGCCATTGAGCAGCCCGACCAGTGCGCCACCGCCCAGACTGATCAGCACCGCCGGCACCGCGCCCCAGCCGAGCACCACCATCACGTAACTGGCGATCATCAGGCTCATCGCCGCCACCGCACCAATCGACAGATCAAGTCCGCCGACGGCCATGGTCAGGGTCACACCGAGAGCCAACAGCGCAACGATCGACACCGACTGCAAGATGCTGAACAGATTGCCGACGCGCAAAAACGCCGGCTCCGCGACACTGAAAAACACCACGATCAGCGCCAGCAGCCACAACAGGCCGTAGCGGATCAGCGCGTGCAACAGGCGCTCGGCGGGTGCCGTAGCGGACGACAACAATGAACTCGAATCAGGCACTCGCTCTGCTCCTTGGCGTGGCATGAAAGGGATGTTCGCTAGCGTCGCTGCCGGCCAGCGCGGCGACCAGGGTCGCGCGTTCAAGGCCGGCGCGCGGGTATTCGCCGACCACCGCGTGATCGCGCACCAACAGAATCCGGTCGGCGATTTCCAGGGCTTCATCGACATCGGCGCAGATCACCAGGGTCGCGCGGCTGGCGGCAGTGTCGCGCAGCAATTGGCCGATCTCGCGACGGGCGCGCACGTCGACGCCCTGAAACGGCTCATCGAGAATCAACACCCGCCCGTCCCCGAGCAGCCAGCGACCCAGCACAACTTTCTGTTGATTGCCGCCGGACAGCGCACTCATCGGCACCTCGATACCGGCAGTCTTGATCCCCAGCGCCGCGACTTGCGTCTCGACCGCTGCGGCTTCGGCGCGGTTACGAATGAAACCGGCGCGGGTGAAGCGCTGCAGAAACGGCAGCGTCAGGGTCCGGCGCAGGGAGAAATCCGGCACCAGCGACTGACTGGCACGATCCTCCGCCGCGAGAAACACACCGCTGCGAATCGCCGCCCTTGGCGAACCCGGCAGCCAGTCCACGCCGTCCAGTTGCAGACTGCCGGCCACAGCTTTGCGCAAGCCGAACAGCACTTCGGCAATCTCGCTTTTGCCGGCGCCGAGCAGCCCGGTCAGCACCACCACTTCGCCTTGGTGCAGGTCGAAATCGAAGCGCCTGGAGCGCGGTAAAACCTGCAAACCGCGCACGCCCAATACTTTTCGGCCCACGCTGCCGGGCGTGTAGACATGCCCGTCCAGCGCCTGCCCGAGCATGGCGTGCACCGCTTCCGGCAACTGCCGTGCGCTGAATTCCCCGGCCAGTCGACCATCGCGCAGGACAATGGCGCGGTCCGCCACCCGTTGCAGATCGGACAAGCGATGGGAGATGTACAGAATCGCCACGCCACGGCTGCGCAGGGTGTCGATCAGCCCGAACAGCCGCTGCGCCTCGGCATCTGATAACGCTGCGGTCGGCTCATCGAGAATCAGCAGACGCGGCTGCAGGGCAAAGGCCCGCGCCAGCACCACCAACTGCCGTTCGGCCTGGCCCAGGTGTTCAATCGGCTGCTCCAGCGGCAATTTCAGGCCCAGCCCGGCGGCGATACTCGCGGCGCGCTCCAGCAGGCGCTGGCGGTTGAGCCAGAAGTCCGCGTCGGGCCTGCACAACTCATCGAGCAGGAGGTTTTCCGCCACGCTCAAACCGGGCGCAATGCCCTCATTGATCTGCTGATGCACGGCAACGATTCCGACTCGACGGGCCGACAGCGGCGAACTGAATTGCCGGGGCTGGCCGTCGATGTAAATCTCGCCGCCATCGGCGCGCTGGCTGCCGGCGAGAATTTTCACCAGCGTCGATTTGCCGGCACCGTTGGCACCGAGCAACGCCACCACTTCGGCGGCATGAATCTGCAGGCTGACGCGATCCAGTGCGCGGTTCGAGCCGAAGCGCTTGCTCAATTCACGCACTTGAATCAGCGGCGCGCGGGCCACGACGACACTCATAAAATTCCTTAACGTCGATGGGCCAGCGAACGCACCAGCCGGTCGCCCAGGCTCTGCACGCCCTGCACCAGAATGACCAGCACCACCACGGTGGCGACCATCACTTCGTTGTTGAAACGCTGATAGCCGTAACGGATCGCCAGATCACCGAGGCCGCCACCGCCAATCACCCCGGCCATGGAAGAAAAACCGATCAGCATCACCAGCGTCAGGGTGATCCCCGCCAGCAGGGCCGGCAGCGCTTCGGGCAGCAGCACTTTGCAAATCACATGGCGGATATCGCCGCCCATGGCGAGGATCGCTTCGATCCGGCCTTTGTCGACTTCGTCCAGCGCGTTCTCGACGATCCGCGCGAAAAACGGAAACGCGCCGATGGTGATCGGCACCACCGCAGCGGTGCTGCCGAGGGTCGTACCCACCAGCAGACGCGTCAGCGGAATCAGCGCAATCAACATCACCACAAAGGGTAGCGAGCGCCCCAGATTGACCAGCGAACCCAGCGCGGCATTGAGCCGTGGCAGCGGCCGCAGGCCGTCGCGGCGACTGATAAACAGCAACACCCCGAGCGGCAAACCGATCAGCAGCGTGAACAGCCCGGCAAGCAAGACCATGTACAGGGTTTCGCCGGTGGCGTTGAACAGCAGTTGCAGGATTTCATCCCAGTTGATCGCGCGGTTCATGACTGAGCCGCTCGCACGCCGTATTGCTTGAGGAAGCTGAGCCCGGGGATGTCGTGGCCCAGCGGCAGGCCGCAGGTCGGACGCAACGACGTGCCGAGACTCGACTGCGGATCGGCGAGCAAACGCGGCACCGGGCCGGACTCGACCAGGCGCCCGTCGGCCATCAACGCTGCGTGATCGCAGATCGACTTGACCACGTCCAGCTCATGGGTGATCAGCACAATGGTCACACCCAGTTGCCGGTTGATATCGCGCAGCAGCTCAAGAATCGACGCGGTGGTTTCCGGGTCCAGCGCACTGGTGGCTTCGTCCGACAGCAGATACGCAGGCTCCGCTGCCAGGGCGCGGGCAATCCCCACCCGCTGTTTTTGCCCACCGGACAACTGCGAGGGAAAGGCTTGCGCCTTGTCCGTCAAACCGACCAGTTCCAGCAGCTCGCGCACCCGCACATGGCGCCACGGTTTGCCGACGTTGGCGATTTCCAGCGGCACGGCGATGTTGTCGAACACGGTGCGCGAGTGCAGCAGATTGAAGCCCTGGAAGATCATGCCGATGCGCTGACGCTGGCGGCGCAGGTCGCTGGGCGTCAAGGTCAGCAGGTCCACGCCGTCGATGAGAATTTGCCCGCTGTCCGGGCGTTCGAGCAGATTGAGACAACGCAACAGGGTCGACTTGCCTGCGCCGCTGCGCCCGAGGATGCCGTAGATCGCGCCGTCGGGAATACTCAGTGACACCTGATCCAGTGCCGGTGCCGGCGCTGACGGGTAGGTCTTGCTCAAACGCTCGACGACGATCATGGCTTGGCATCCTCCACCGGAATCACCGACCCCTTGAAGTTATCGCTGATGTATTTCGCCACTTGCGGCGAGGTCAGGTCTTTGGCCAGTTGTGCGATGCGCGGATCGTTTTGCAGTGTCGGCGTAGTCACCAGGATGTTGGCGTACGGATTGTGCTCGGCCTTTTCCAGCCCCAGCGCATCCTGGGCCGGCACCAGTCCGGCTTCCAGTGCGTAATTGCCGTTGATCACCGCGAGGTCGACATCGTCCAGCGCCCGAGGGATTTGCGGCGATTCGATTTCGAGGATCTTCAGCTGTTTCGGGTTCTCGGCAATGTCCTTGGGGGTGGCCTGATCGGCCGCCGGATCCTTGAAGCCGGGCTTGAGTTTGATCAACCCGTTGTCCTGCAACAGGTACAGCGCACGGCTCAGGTTGGTGACGTTGTTGGGCACGGCGACGGTGCCTTTTTCCGGCACCTCGGCGAAGCTTTTGTGCCGGCGCGAATAGATGCCCAACGGCTCGATATGCACCGTGGCGGCCACCGCGAGTTTCTGCCCCAGCGCTTGTTCCTGGGATTTCAGGTACGGCAGATGCTGGAAGTAATTGGCATCGACATCGCCATGCACCAACAGCTCGTTGGAGTTCACGCCGTTGGGAATCTCGATGACCTTGAGGTTGAGTTGCGGATCGATTGTCTGGATGTACGCGAGAATCTGCGCGTGGGGCACCGGATCAGCGGCCACCCGCAGCGGCTCCAGCGCCTGAGCACCGAACGAAGTCACCAGCGCGCCGAGCACGGCCAGGGTCAAACCTGTTTTTTTCAACATGGGCGGAGTCCTTGAGCGAATGAATCAGGCGTTGACGGTCTTGCGAGCCGGTGCGGCGGGCATCAGCGCATCGGCATAGAAGCGCCGGGCGACGTCGGGGTGCGAACGCAACCGACCCTTGAGGTAGTTCCAGCCGACATCGCGAAACAACGGATTGAGCGGATCACTCGCCGGGCCACGCGCTTCACGCAGCAGCACGGTGGGCAACGGGTACAGCGGCACCACGGCATCGAGTTGCGCGCCGAGGAAGAAGGCGATGGACAAACGCTCGCTGCCTGCGGGCGGCGACACCACCCGATGCACCGTGGCGCGCAGATAACCGTTGGTGGCCAGCTCCAGCAATTCGCCGATGTTTACCACCAGCGTGTTGTCGCGGGGTAGCGCATCGATCCAGCGCCCCTCTTCGACCTCCACTTGCAGACCGGCCTGTTGGTCCTGCAGCAGAAAGCTCAGAAACCCCGAATCCTTGTGCGCACCGACGCCCTGCTGGCTCGCGCTGGCAGCCTGACCTGGGTAGCGCATCAACTTGATGTGTTCGTTGGGCTTGTCGCCGTACAACTGATCGAACGCGTCCGCCCGCAGCGACAGCGCCTGGGCAAAGGCACGCAGCAGGCGCAACGCCATGCGCGTCATCGCCTGTTGCCATTCCAGCAGCAGCGGTTTGAGCGCTGGCAGCGCCGCCGGCCATTGATTGGGCCCCTGCAACCGAGCCCACAACGGGCTGTCCGCGTCCAGCGGCAACGCTTCACGCTCGGCGCCGAGATCGAATTGCTCACGCCAGTCGGGTTGACCACGGGTGATCTCGGAAGCGGCACGGTTGTACCCGCGAAAGTGCGGCGAATTGATCATGCCGACGGCGGTTTTTTCGTGCTCGGACAAGGCGAAGAACTGCCGGGCGTGATCCTGCACCTGCTTGAGCAGGTGGCTGTCGATGCCATGGCCGGTAAGATAGAAAAAGCCGACGTCACGCGCGGCGTGACGCAGGTTTTCAAGAAATTCATAACGCTGTTGCGCGGTGCCTTCGAACAACGAAAGGTCGAGCGTCGGCAGCGTGGTGATATCGAGGGTATGCGGCATGATTCACTCCCGTGTGAACCAAACCTGAAGAGCCTTTGATCGATTCAGCGTGTGCCGTCATGGCAATCGGGGGTCTATCGGTTTGATGCGTTTGATTCGTCGTGAGACAAAACTAAACGATCTTAAAAACCACGAACAAATACCCTTTTTGCATTAGCTTAGGCCTGACGCTGAGGTTCGCCGTCATCGCACAACCGCTATCCCGTTTCAACCGATCAGCGTGCCGGATCATAAAACGGCTCGACTGCCACCCGGCTGCCGACAAAGAAACTGTCCGCCACCAGCCGCAGTGGTTGCAGATCCACATCGCTGGCCCGATCACCAATCAGCTGCCGGAAGTGTCGATACACCGCCGTGTACTCGCCCTCCTCCGACACCACTTGACGCACGCCGTCGATGCTCAGCAGCGCTCCGCCGTTATCCAGCCGCAGCACCCCTTCGGCGCAGCGAATCTCGATACTCCAGAGTTCGTCGTGACCGTGGTCGAAATCGAACTCGGCCCGCACGTCGAGTCTGCTGGCATCGGACATCTTGATCGACGCGGCAATCGGCGACTGGCAGTTGTCCGGTACCCGCAGTTCGGCGAACTCGACAAACAGTGGCTGCGCGAGCAAACGGGTGACGATCGACAAGGCATTGATGCCCGGATCGAAAACGCCCAGACCACCGGGTTGCCAGATCCACGTCTGACCGGGATGCCATTTGCGCACGTCTTCCTTCCAGTCGATCCGCACGCTTTGCAGCGTGCGACTGGCGAGCCAGTCGCGGGCGGCTTCAATACCGGGGGCGTAGCGCGAATGCCAGGCGAACAACGCACTGACGTCCTGCTGCCGGGCTTGGTTGACCAAAGCCATCGCCTCGCCCAGCGTGGCGCACGGCGGTTTTTCCACCAACACATGTTTGCCGGCGGCCAGCGCCTGCTGCACCAGTGCGAACCGACCTTGCGGCGGCGTACAAAACGCAATCGCATCCACCTCGGGGCCGTTCTCCAGCAACTCGCTCAACGAGTGAAAGTTCTCCACCCCGGCACAGGGTTTACCTTGCGTGGCGACCGCCACCAGACGAAATCCGGGATCGGCGTTGATCGCCGGAACATGTTGATCCTGGGCAATCTTGCCGTAGCCCACCAGACCGAGACGGATCGGTTGCATCAATGACTCCTGTTTTTGTCTTGTTGTCGTCAGCGAGTGCGCAGATTAGCCGTAAACGTCACGGAAAACCCAGCTGAGTCTGATCAAAAAACCGCAGATGTCAGCGCTCGGTTCATCGCGCAGGGTAGCGTGCATCAATGCAGCGGCGCAGACGAATAGAGCCTGCTTTCTTTACGTACCTTCCCAGATAGCCAAACGTTAGCTGGCACGCTCACAGAAACGACGCCGTGCTATGGTCCGACAGAGAAAACGAGGGGGTTCCAAATGACCAGATCAGCGACTCAGAGCGTCGCGACTGAAGTTCGCCTGCTTGCCAAAGCCCACAAGGTTACCGCCGATCGTGACAACCTCAGTTGCATGGCGGTGACCATCACGCGCCTGGCCGGTGATGTCGTGGAACTGGACGGTGTTGAGCAATTGCTCGTCAACCTGAAAAGAAAAGGCGTTTTGAGCAAGACAGAAATCATGGCCCTCCAAGGCCGCTACCTGCAGGAAAAAAGGCGTTGCAAAAAGCAACTCAGTGCATGAGTTTCGACCCCTTTGGCGATTTTGAGACTGAAGGTTATCTTCAGAACTCGCTCAAACTCAAAGATCCCATTGAAGTCAAAGAGTCCGAGCACCTCTCATTTGAAGCCAGTATCGACGACGCTCTCGCCTATCTCATCAAGGAAAAGCCCATTGAGTGAGCATCAGTTGTAAAGCCCTCCCTGCGAATCCTCATCACGTTTGAGTTGGGCCGCACGCCTGCAGGCTGACAACGGAGAAAAAAGCCTGTTTTTCAGGGCTAATGCTGCTCACTTAAGAAACTTTGCGTTCAATTGAAACCCGTGGCGAGGGAGCTTGCTCCCGCTGGACTGCGTAGCAGTCCCTCTTTTGGGGCNCCGCTTCGCGGCCCAGCGGGAGCAAGCTCCCTCGCCACAGTCACAGTGTCGGGCTTAAGTGAACAGCATTAACTTTTCAGGGCAGGCTTTCACATTCACAACGCTGCAGTCACTTTTGCTGCGCGGTCAACGCCGAGTAACTGTTCATCAGGTTCCGGTAGTTCGGAATCCGCTGCGACAGCAGATTGCCCAGTCCTTCGATGTCGTTGCGCCAGTCGCGGTGCAGCTCACAGGCGACCGAGAACCAGTTCATCATTTGTGCCCCGGCCTGAGTCATGCGGTTCCAGGCGGCTTGCTGGACGGTGGTGTTGAACGTGCCGGAGGCGTCGGTGACGACAAAGACGTCGAAGCCTTCGGCCAGTGCCGACAGGGTCGGGAATGCGACACAGACGTCGGTCACGACACCGGCAATGATGATCTGCTTGCGGCCGGTGGCCTTGATCGCCTTGACGAAGTCTTCGTTGTCCCAGGCGTTGATCTGGCCTGGGCGGGCGATGTACGGCGCGTCCGGGAACATTTCTTTCAGCTCCGGAACCAGCGGGCCGTTGGGGCCTTGTTCGAAACTGGTGGTGAGGATGGTCGGCAGGTTGAAGAATTTCGCCAGGTCGGCCAGCGCCAGCACGTTGTTCTTGAATTCGTTTGGCGAGAAATCCTGAACCAGAGAAATCAGACCGGTCTGGTGGTCGACCAGCAGGACTACGGCGTCGTCTTTGTTCAGGCGGTTGTAGGTTGCAGTGCTCATGTTTGATTCCCTTTTCTTGGTTGTGGTGGTTGGCGTTGCGTTGAACATGGGCACAGATTACTGACACAACCGGAACCGATAAATCGGTTGAAAAGCGTTTCACTGTCAACTCATAACGGACAATCCTGTGACCAGGATCGGCCTCGCATGCTTCCGTCTCAATTCACCTCGGGTAGGGGTTTGGCGATCATCAAACTGCACGGCGCCCGGTTGAGGACACTCTCGACCGTCGCGCCGATGAAGCCGTCGAGGCCCTGCTGGTAGGTCGTACCGAGCACCAGCAGGTCGAACGCGTTCTGGCGAGCGAACTGTTCGATCACTTTGTGCGGGATCCCGCTCATCTGGTGTCGGCGTTGAGTCTCGATTGCGTAACGCTCGGCCAGCGCATCAAACGCCTCTTGCTGGGTGTCGTTGATCGCCTCGCACAGGCTGTGATCCAGACTCAGCGTCGGCACGCTCATCGCCGCATCGCCCAGCACCGACCAGTTGCTGACATTGAGCAGGTGCAACTCGGCGCCGCAAGCGCTTGCCAGCGTGGCGGCCAGATCGAGGATGCGGTCGTTGAGGCCTTGGGTCAGAGCCTCCAGATGCGACAGATCGACGGCGGCGAGCATTTTCAGCGGCAGAGGATGACGGGTTTCGGTGACCAGATGCACCGGGGCCGGACAGTCGCGCAGCAACAGCCAGTCCAGCGGTCGATGGAATGCCCGATTCAGCGCCGGGACATGATGAGTATCCTTGATCACCAGATCGGCTCGATAGTCATTGATGTACTCCAGCAGATGCGCCGGCGTGGCCCTGGCCCAGACCACTTCGCTGCTGACCTGCACGCCGCTGCCGGTGTGGAACCGGGCCTGTTGCTCCAGCCAGTGCCGGTGTACCTGCAAATAACCCTCGCGTGCCTGGGCCATCGCATCGTGGTCAAACAGACCGGCCACCGCCAGCGCCTGCACATAATCGAACGCCACGATGTGCAGCGCCGCGCCGGTTGCCTGCGCCAGAGCCATCGCGCGATCGAAGGCCGGGGTGCGAACCATTTCGGCAGGCGCGATCAACAGCATTCGCTTGAATCTGAGCATACGAACCTCATCCTGGCAGTGCGGTACTGGCCTGAGGGCCAGCCTGACATCCCTGTCGATCGAGTAGTGACCACTTGCCCGGCCAGTATCCGACGGTACCTTGCGAGGGTTCTGATTTTTATCAAGCAATGGCGCAGCTGCGTTCCCCCGCAGTGCGCTTTCGTCCGTTCGTCAGCTGGCGCAGGCGGTTGTTAAATGAAATCGGTGTCCGTATGCGGGGCACCTATGCTTAACCCACCCCCAACCGCGTGAACTCTCCCATGTCCGAAAAACTTGCTCTGCCTGTGCACCACCTCAAAACCGCGTGCTCCAACTGCAGTGTGCTGGAGTTGTGTCTGCCGATCGGCATGAGCGGTGCAGAAGTCGAGCGCCTGGACACGCTGATCGTGCAACGGGTCAAGGTCAAAAAGGGTGCTGCGCTGTACCGCACCGGCGATCCGCTGCGCTCGTTGTATGCCGTGCGAATCGGCTCGTTCAAGACCAGCATGCTGTCGGTGGACGGCCGTGAGCAGGTCACCGGTTTTCACATCCCCGGCAAGATGCTCGGGCTGGACGCCATCAGCGCCGACGAGCATGCCTGCAATGCCTTTGCCCTGGAGGACAGCGAGGTCTGCCCGATCCACTTCGCGCAGCTGGAAAAACTGGCGCAGAACCTGCCGTCGCTGCAGCACAACCTCAATCGGCTGCTGAGCCGTGAAATCGTGCGCGACCACAGCATGTTGATGCTCATGGGCAACATGAACTCGGATGAGCGGCTGGCGGCGTTTCTGCTCAATCTGTCGCAACGCTTGAGCCTGCGCGGTTACTCGGCAAAGGATTTCGTGCTGAAAATGCGCCGCGAGGAAATCGGCTCCTTTCTCGGGCTGCGTCTGGAAACCATCTGCCGGGGCATCGCTCACCTGCGGGATCAGGGACTGGTGGAAATCAGCGGCCGCGACGTGCGAATCCAGAACATGGACGGCCTCAAGCAATTGGTTGCCGGCTGCCACCGCTCGCCACGCTGAGGCCGGCCCCGGCCGGTCAATCGCTGGGGCCCCGTTGCCTGACCGCCAGAATGCTGCCCGGCACCGAGTACAGTGCCCGCTCGGTGTTGCTGCCGATCAACCGGTCAACCCCGACCCGATGCACCGTACCCATCACCACCACGTCAGCCAGGTACTGCTCGACAAACTCGCTGATCACCGGCACCGGCAAGCCCATGGCGAAATGCCGACGTTCCGGGGGTACGCCATGACGATCGGCCAGCGTCACAAAAGCCTGATGCAGCGATTCACGCAGTTCTTCGACAAAATTGCCGTTCCAGCCACCGGTCACCAGCGGTGCGTCACCGTTGAATGCCGCCGACAAGTCATAGGCGTACAACAAGTGCAACGGCGCGTCACATTGCAAGGCCAGGGCGTTGGCCGTCTGGATGATGGTGTCGTTCAAGCCGTTGATCTGCGTGGCCGGATCGAACGGATCCACCGCCGCGACCACTCGATGCGGTAATGCGTAGCGAATCTGATTGACCAGGTGCACCGGCACCGGGCATTCACGCAGCAAGTGACAATCGAGTGGCGTGATGAACACCCGTTTCAGCACTGGCTCCAGCGCCACATCCTTGATCAGCAGATCGGGCTTGAGTGCCTGCACGGTCCTGAGAATCTCCAGCAACGGGTGCGTGGTGAACACCACATCGACGGTGACCTTCAGGCCATGGCCGTTGAGTCGTTCGACCTCATCGGCGATCCAGCGGCGGTAGCGCCGCAAATAGCGCTGAGCGTCGACTTCGTCGATTCTTTCTTCCCACAGATGCGCAACCGGCACCGGTTCGACAAAGGCCCGTACGTCCAGCGCCGCCCCGCTCGCCTTGGCCAGCGCCATGGCGCGCAGCATGGCGGGTGACTGATGCAGGGTCTGGTCGGCGACCAGCAGCAAACGTTGATATTGCCCCATCACACACCTCCGCTCGGCACCGGCGTTGCACGACCGGCAAGGTTCCAGCCTGCGCTCGCGGCCCACTGCCCGACGTTGATTTACATCAACCAACAGCCATTGAGTGACGCGTTTGCGTGTGTCTGATCCAGATCAGATGCGGGCCTCGGCGACGGCGTAAAACCATCAAAAACAACCGTTGCTCAACGCGTGTCAGCCTTTTCAAACCGGATGGAGGATTACCCCATGCTTACAGTCAAAGACCACAACGATCGAGCCGTGGCGGCCTACGCCGCAGTCTCCGGGCAACACTGGATCGAGGCCGTCAAGGATGGGCGTCATGTGTTGATCCGTCCGTTGGCGGAAAAGGATCGCGAGCGTGAATACGCCTTCATCAAGCGCCTGTCGCCCGAGTCCCGGCACATGCGTTTTCTGGCGCAGATCAGCGAGCCCGGCCCGGCAATGCTCGACCAACTGATGGACACCGATAACCGGCAACGCACGGCGTTTATCGCGCTGGTGCATGAAAACGGCCAACTGATCGAAATCGGCATCAGCCGGTATGCCGCCACCGGCGAGCATGAATGCGAATGTGCCGTCACCGTTGCCGATGAATGGCAACACCTGGGCCTGGGAACACTGTTGATGGAGCATCTGATCAAGGCTGCACGCCAGAACGGCTTCCGCCAGATGTATTCGGTCGACGTTGCCAGCAACGAACCGATGCGCGAACTGGCCCGGGCGCTGAAGTTCGAAACCCACCACGATCCTGAAGACAGCCGTCAGGTCATACACCGTCTTCACCTGTAAAAATCGCCCGGTGCCGAGTCTGCAAACGACTCGGCACCGGGCGATTCTTCACGATTGCAAGGTATGTCCCGGTTTGATCGCCAGCACACTGCACGGCGCGCGATGCAGGATCTGTTCGGCGGTGGTGCCCAACAACTTGTTCAAACCGTGGTGCTGCACCGTGCCCAACACGATCACCTCAATGTGATGTTCGGCGGCAAACTCGCAAATGCTCGGCACCGGTGGACCCTCGACAAAATGTCGGCAGGTCGGAGGCACACCGTGGCGTTCGGCCAGGGCGGCAAATGCCTCATGTTGCGCACTGCCCAGTGACTCATAGATGCCGGTGGCCAGCGGCAAGGCGCCGTAGCCCATGTCCGTGGCATACACCGCCGCCCAGTCGTAGACATGCAGCAACTCAAGCCTGGCATCACACTGCTCGGCCAGGCGCACCGCAGCGTCGACAATCTGATCATTGAACAGCAGGTCCTGATCTTCACTGCGCAGTACGTCAATGATCGCCAGCACACTGCGTGGCCTTGGATGCACGTCATCGGTGACCAGATGCACCGGCACCGGGCAATCGCGCAGCAGCTGCCAATCCAGCGGGGTATAAAACACCCGCTTCAACGCCGACTCCTGCTGCGCATCCTTGATGATCAGCGCCAACGGCATTTCGTTGACGAACTGCAGGACTTCTTCGTAAGGATGTTGCACCCAGACCACCTCACTGGTGACCTGGATGCCATGCCGTTCGAGCAATTTGCCCTGCTCGGCCAGCCACTGGCGATGCGTGCGCAAATAACCGTCCCGGGCCAGACGGATTTGCTCAGGAGCGAACAGGCCCGCCACCGCCAGCGCCTGCAGGTAATCGAAGGCGACGATGTGCAACGGCAACTGCATGGCGACGGCCAACGCGGCGGCACGCTCGAACGCCGGGGTGTGGCTCATGGTAGGGGGAGCAATCAACAACAAGCGTTGGGTCTGCGACATGGGGCACCTCGGCACGGCGGCCAACGGGATCAAGTGAACAGATCTCCAGATTGCCCGCTCCTGCTGCCGACGAGTTGATCTTGATCAGCTCTGCCTCAAACCCGCGCCGCCGCGTTTCAGTGCCATAAGGTGCCGGCCCACATCGCCAGTGTCAGCAGCACCTGCCCGGGGATGACAATCGCCGCGAAACGCCTGCCGCCGCTGACCCAGGCCACCACGCATTTGCTCAACGAGTTGCTGCTGATCGCGATCAGCGCTGGAGCGACAATCGCCGCCACCGGTAACAGGCCGGCCTTGGCCAACCCGGCGATCGAGGCGGTTGACGCGTGCGCATCGGCGAACCCGCTGAAGGTGGCGGTGAGCATCACGCCCACCTGGCCGAATTGACTGAGCATGGCCGACGAGACCAGGGTGATCGCGGTCATGGTCAACGCAACGATCAAGGCCAGTTTCAGATTGAATGCACCGCCTGCCGGCAGCGTCTCTTCAGCTCCTCTGGCGGGTCGGGGAAACATCAGACAAGCACTGTAGATCAGCGCCGCCACGCTGCCGCAGACTAACGGCAGCCACATGTTGCGCAACAAGGCTGGATCGACGGTGGCGAGAATCAGCCCGGTCTGAACCATGGTCGCCAGATTGGACAGCAGCGCTGCCGCGCTGAGGATTCGCAGATTCGCCGGCTCCCGGGCGAGCCGATGGCCCATCGTCGCAATGGTCACGGTGCTGGAAGCGAAGCCGGAGGCGATGGCGCTGAGAACGTAGCCGTAACGAATGCCCAGCGTACGAACGGCAATGTGCCCGCCGGCGCCCACCAGCATCAGCAACACCGTCAAGGTGCAAATGGTGCGCAGATTGAGCGCGGCGTACGGCCCGATGTAGCGATCCGGTGTCAACGGCAACACCACCAGCGCGGTTATCAGCAAGATCAGGCCATCACGCATTTCGGTTTCGCTCAACTGCGTGATCGCGAAGTCATGCAGCTTTTCCCGATACGTCAGCAAACCCGCCACCACCACGCCAATCGCCACCGCCAGTTCGGGTGAGCGTGTGCACAACGCGCCCAATATGAGCACGATGAGCAGCGCCACTTCGCTGGTCACGCCGGGGTCGTCATCGCGCCCGCGCCAATAGGCGACGGTGATCAGCAAGGTCAAACCGATCGCGACAATCCCCACCAACAGCGCCGCCCCGACCACCATCGCGGCGTAGCCCAGCAACGCGCTGATCGCGAAGGTGCGCAAACCTGCGCTGCCTCGACGCTCACCCGTGCCCTTGTGCCGTTCGCGCTCAAGACCGATGAGCATGCCGATGCCCAAGGCAGCCGCCGCCCCCGTCATGCCCAGGGATTCATTCATCGTCGATTTGCCCTGCCTTACCCCTGCGCGGATCGAATTCAGCCCACCACAGCCTTCACGGTTCTGACCGGCGCGGGTGGAGTAAATATTTGACGCTCAGTTGCGTGTGGCCAGGGATGCGGCGCGTCGATGCGGGTCTGGAGCCGGCTGACAAAAGCCTGCGCCTCCTGCAACTGATTGAAGTACACGCGACAATCATCCAGCGACACCACCCAGCCATGCGGCGCCGCCGTTGCACTGATATCAATGTTCATCGAAAAGCCTCCGTCAAATCGGAAAAGGCCCTTGTTCAAGGGGTAATCGCCACCTTCATGACCCCGTCGCGCTGATGCGCAAACAGCTCATACGCCGCCTCGATGTCATCGAGTTTGAAGCGATGGGTCACCAGCGGCGACAGATCCACCGCGCCGCTTTGCACCACCGCCATCAAGCGACGCATGCGTTCCTTGCCACCAGGGCACAGGGTCGAGACGATGCTGTAATCGCCCAGCCCGGCGGCAAAGGCATTGAGCGGAATGCGCAGGTCGCCGGAGTACACTCCCAGGCTCGACAAGCGTCCACCGGGACGCAGCACCCGCAAGGCCGATTCGAAAGTTCCTTGGGTGCCCAGCGCTTCGATGGACACGTCGACACCACGGCCATCGGTCAACGCCATGATCTGCTCGACCACGTCGCCGTCCTTGAAGTTGACCACATGGGTCGCGCCCAGTCGGCGGGCGACGCTCATGCGTTCGGGCACGGCATCGACGCCGATGATCGTGGTGGCGCCCTTGAGGCGCGCCCCCGCCACCGCACACAGGCCGATCGGCCCGAGGGCAAAGACCGCGACGCTGTCGCCGATGTTGATCTGCCCGCGTTCCGCCCCGGAAAAACCGGTGGACATGATGTCCGGGCACATCAGCACCTGTTCGTCGCTGAGGCCGTCGGGGATCGGGCACAGATTGGCCAGGGCGTCCGGCACCAGCACGTATTCGGCCTGGCAGCCGTCGATGGTGTTGCCGAACTTCCAGCCGCCAATCGCCTTGAAGCCGTGGCGGGTGTCCGGGCCGTCCTGCGAGCCGCAACCGCACAGGCAGGCGTAACTTTGGCCGCTGGGCGTGATAGCCCCGGCGATCACCCGTTGACCTTCGACGAAACCGCGCACCTGCGAACCCAGCCGCTCGATGACGCCCACCGGCTCATGACCGATGGTCAGCCCCTTGGCCACCGGGTATTCGCCGCGCAGGATATGCACGTCTGTCCCGCAGATTGTCGTGGTGGTGACGCGCACCAGCGCATCCAGTGGCCCAACTTGCGGAATCGGCTTGTCTTCGAGCACGATGCGGTTCTTTTCGACGAAGATCGCTGCTTTCATCATGGTCATGATCAAATCCTCTGAGCGGGTCGCAGCTTGAGATGTCTTCAAGACTGCGCCGTCGTCACAGCGCCAACGTTGATAATGGTCAAACAAACTGCGGATCAGCCCACCGCTGTCGCGAGCACGCCCGCTCCCACCCGGGATCTCGGACAGCCTCCTCATACCGCACGTCCGATGGACTGTGTGGGTGAATCGCCCCGTTGACAAATATCAATCCCGCCCGCCACGCCCGGGCCACGATGGACTCAAGGCTCACGGCCCGAACACAACGCCGCCCTTTCGCGTCGTGTGTGCGATCAACCACGGGAGATTTGTCATGTCTGAGCAATCGCGTTTCATGCTGGTGGTTTCGCCCCTGATGAAAAACAGCCCGGCTTTCGAGCGCGCCGCCGCGCTGGCCAAGGCCTCCGACGCGGCGTTGCACATCGTTGCATTCGATTATCTGGAAGGCCTGGCGACCGCCGGACTGGTCAACGAACAGGCGCTGGAACAGATGCGCCTGGGCTACATCGAACGCCATCATCAATGGCTTGAGGACCAGGCCCGGCCATTGCGCAAACTCGGGGTGCACGTCACCACCGAGGTGGTCTGGGTCGAGAGGCCGCTGCAGGAAATCCTCATTCACCTGCGCGAACAACCGATGGCGGCGCTGATCAAGGCACTGGAACACGAATCACTGCTGTCGCGCCTGATGTTCACCCCGCTGGATGTGCACCTGCTGCGCGAATGCCCGGTGCCGCTGCATTTCGTCAGCCATGTGCAACACGCCCTGCCACGGCGGATTGTCGCGGCGGTCGACCCGTTCCATCGCGATGGTCAGTACCAAGGTCTGAACGACCGGATCCTGTACGAGGCCGATAAACTGGCGACGCTGTGTAACGCGCAGCTCGACGTGATTTACGCCCATGACCTGACCTCGCTCAGCGCCGCCGAATTCGGTTTCGATCACGCCTCCGCGTTCTTTTCCTCCAGTGCCGCCAAGGCGCTGTTCGATGCCCAGGGCGAAGCGTTCCGTGAGCTGGCCGAACGCAACGATATTCCGGCAGAAAACCAGCACATGATCCTGGGCGACCCGGCCAAGGTACTGGCCAGCTACGCCGATGCTTATGACATCGACATGATCGTCATGGGCCGCATCGCCCACCGGGGTGTGGGCCGTCTGATCGGCAGCACCGTCGAACACCTGCTGTACAAGATGCCATGCAGCGTGTGGGTGGTGGCGCCGGAAAAAATCGAGTGAAGTTATAAGCTGATAACGCCTTCATTAAACCGTCTTTCAAACGTTGTACTAGGATAGGATCCACATCCTGACATTGCGTCGACCAGGGAACATGCTCGACGCAGGTCAGGAATGGGACTGTTTCACCTGCAACTCATGGATGATGTTTATGAACTCACACCTGTTTCCCCATATCGGCAAAGTCATTGCGAGCACCGGTAGTCGGCACTTTCCGCGAATGCTGCATGACCTGATCCAGACGCAACTGGCGGTGGACGCCACGCACATTCGGCAAATGCGCGTTGAGCCGGTCGGCCGCCCCGCCCATCGCAATCCGCCGGAAACCGGCAAAGACTCGGCCCAGCAGGCTGAAACGGTATTCTGCGAACACATTGCCGCACGCTCGAGTGCGCCAATAGACGCGCCCGCCTCCGCCAGCGCCGACGCCTCACAATTGCACCTGACCCGACGCAAGGACGGCTACCGCTACGTGATTTCGGTGTATCGCAACGACCAGTCGCAACGGTTCTCGGCCCAGGAGCAGAGTTTGTTGCAGGACATCTCTCCGGTGCTGTTGCCGATGCTGGAAAAACACATTCACGCCCTGCAACCCTTGCAGACCGGCACTGAAGAGCCGTCGCCCGGCACTGACGGCGCGCAACCGGGCCTGGACAACCTGCGACTGCGCTTCAACGAACGTTTACAGCAACTGGGCCTGAGCCTGTCCAATCGCGAAACCGAAGTGTGCATTGGCCTGCTCGCCGGGCGTACCGCGCCGGAGCTCGCCGAGCAATTGCAGTTGAAGGTCAACACGGTGGAAAGCTATCTCAAGCGCGCCGCGATCAAACTGGGGATCAGCGGCCGGCATTCGTTGATGCGCTGGATGTACTCGCCGGAGGACACGTCCACCGCCACCAGCGCGGCCTGAGTCCGCCACTGAAGAAAAAAACCGCCGCCCTCCCCGGGTGGCGGTTTTTTACATGGTTGACCAGGAACATGCTGCTGGGGGTGTACGGTGTGGCCATGATGTGCGCGGGCGCGAGGTAGTGATCGAGGGCGCGTTCGGCGGCTTCGTGGAGTTTTCTGGAGTTGAGGGATTCGTAGGGTGATACCGGGTCTGTGGCCGGCGGGCTGGGTGGGGTTTCGGGCATCAGCTGGGACTCCGATCGAGGCACTTGAAAGAATTTCTCAATGTAGGAGCTGCCGAAGGCTGCGATCTTTTGATGTTGCTTTTAAAAACAAGATCAAAAGATCGCAGCCTGCGGCAGCTCCTACAGAGGACCGGGCAGTTAGTTCGGGATGCGGCGGCCATCGAGTACTCGGTTGACCATCAGTTCACTGAGCATGATCACCTGATGCAGCATCAGCATGGCCCGGCGCTGTGGGTGGTCGATGACGTCGCCAATATCACGGGCCATATCGCTGGCGGCGGCTAACGATTCGCAGGCTTCGACGAGCAAGGTTTCCTCGTCCACGGTGGGGTCGATGAGGAAGATTCTGTTGGATTTGCTTGAGGGTGTTGAAGGGATCGAGATCTTCAGGGCGCCGGGGTTGAGGTAGAAGTTGATGGCGCGGTCGGTGGCCGCTTTTATCTTCTGCGGGTCGAGGGCTGGGTCGTACGGGATTGAGGTGTCTGGGGGGTTGGGTGTGGCTTTGAACATGGATGAAGCTCCTGCTTAGCAAAAGTAAGGAGCCATCACTCTCGCTACCAAACGAGGGTGGCGGCCATACGCGGGTTGGTAGACCGGTCTAAGCAGGAAAACCCGGCGCTCACGAATGAGCCCCACGCATGGCCACCATAAAATCGAGTCCCTGAAAAGGTACTGAATATGGCGTCGCCATCACACTTAGAAACGGGCTACCAAACCCGATCACTGATTTTCAGTGACAGGGAAACGATATAGCCCGCCCCATAGCCGTGTAAGCCGGCGGATTCTGGCGTACGCGTAGGTAACGGCGCAAGGCGTTGTAGCCGGTATGGCGTAACGGCTCGTGTATTTTAAACGTGGTTGCAGGGTGCGTTTATGGTGTGTGTGGAGGACCGGGATTGCTCCTGTAGTTTTGATGTCGTCTGGCAGACCGCTTTCGCGAGCAGGCTCGCTCCCACAGTTGAATTGAGTGCATTCAGTTGGGAGGTTGGTCGGCTTGTGGGCCGTCATCGCTGGCAAGCCAGCTCCCACAGTTGGATTGAGGGCGAAAAACAGGGACGGGGTCATGACCCGTCCCTTTCGATTTGTGCGCATCAGGCACGAGCCCGGCCAATCAGCTCCGGCAATCAGTCCCGCGCCAGCGCCTCGATCGGGTCCAGGCGCGAAGCATTACGCGCAGGAACGAAACCGAAGACGATGCCGATCAGCGTCGAGCAGATCACCGCAGTCAACACCGAGGCCATGGAGAACACCATTTCCCATTCCTTGATAAACAGCGAAAACAGGTGGCCGATGGCGTACGACAGGGAAATGCCGATGGCCCCACCGAGCAGGCAGACCATCACCGCCTCCACCAGAAACTGCTGACGAATGTCCGACTGGCGCGCGCCGACCGCCATGCGAATGCCGATCTCCCGCGTGCGCTCGGTCACCGACACCAGCATGATGTTCATCACCCCGATGCCGCCGACCACCAGCGAAATCACCGCGATCAGCGACAGCAGCAAGGCCAGCGAGCGGCTGGTTTTCTGTACGGTCTGCATCACGCTGTCGAGGTTGTTGGTGTAGAAATCCCTGATGCCGTGGCGTTGCAGCAGCAATTGGGTGACATGATTTTCCACGACTTTGCTCGACTGGCCGTCCTTGATGCGCACGCTGATGCTGTCGAGAAAGCGTTGGCCCAGGATACGCCCGGCGGCCGTTTCGTAGGGCACCCAGACGTTGAGGGTCTTGCCAGAGGCAAACAGGTTTTTGTTCTCGGCCGCCACGCCGATCACCGTGCACGGCAGGTTGCCGATCAGGATCACCTGCCCCAGCGGATCGACGCCCTCACCGAACAACCGATGCCGGGTGTTGTAGTCGATCACCACCACCTGCGCCTGGCGCCGCGCATCGCTTTCGCTGAAGGTAATGCCCGCCTCCAGTTTGATCCCGCGCACCTGAAAGTACTGGTCGCTGACGCCGTTGATCTGCGCGTCGAGGTCGATGTTGCGGTAACGCAAAAGCATGCTGCGGCCGACCACCGGGGTGGCGCTGTCGACGTAATACAGCTGATTCAGCGCGGTAACGTCGGCCGGCACCAGCGTCTCGATCGAGGCCGCGCGCTTGTCGCCGAAACTGCTGCCGGAATAGATATCGATGGTGTTGCTGCCGATTGCCGAAATGTCCTTGAGCACGTAGTTTTTCGCCCCCTCGCCGATCGCCGAAATCGACACCACCGAGGTGATGCCGATGACGATCCCGAGCATGGTCAGCAAGGTGCGCATGCGGTGCGAAATCAGCGCCACCCAGGCCATGTTGAAGGCTTCCTTGAACAGCCCGAGGCTGGCGACCAGGCGGCGGGTAGCCGGGGGTTTTGGCGGCACGTCTTCACCCGGCAGTTGCCCGGTGTCGCGCTGGTTGCGGCGGTCGCTGAGGATTTCGCCGTCGCTGACTTCGATGATGCGCTCGGCGTTGGCCGCGACTTTCGGGTCGTGGGTCACCAGAATCACCGTGTGCCCGGCTGCGTGCAGCTCCAGCAGAATGCGCATCACCTCCTTGCCGCTGGCGGTGTCGAGGGCGCCGGTGGGTTCGTCGGCGAGAATCACTTCACCGCCATTCATCAAGGCCCGGGCGATACTCACCCGTTGCTGCTGACCGCCGGAGAGCTGGCTCGGCCGGTGGGTCAGGTGCCCGTCGAGACCCAGTCGCGCCAACAACTCGCGGGCGCGGGCGTGGCGTTGCGGCGCGAGAATGCCAGCGTAGATGGCCGGCATCTCGACGTTGTGCATCGCGCTCAGGTGCGGCAGCAAGTGATAGCGCTGGAAGATGAAGCCGAAGTAATCGCGGCGCAGTTCGGCCAGCGCCTGATCGTCGAGGTCGCGGGTCTCCTGACCGTTGATCCTGTAGCTGCCGGCGGTGGCGTAATCGAGACAGCCGAGGATGTTCATCAGGGTTGATTTGCCGGAGCCGGAGGCGCCGATGATCGCCACCATTTCTCCGGCGTTGATCGTCAGGTTGATGTTCTTCAGCGCGAGAAACTCGCGGTCGCCGGCAGTGAAACTGCGGGTGATGCCGGTCAGTTGCAGTAACGGCTGCGTCATGCTCAAGCCCCCGCCACGGCGGGCAGCGGATCACCGATCACCACCCGCTCGCCTTCATTCAGGCCCTGATTGATCTGCACTTTGACGTTGTTGTTGATCCCGGTCTGCACGTTGCGCGACTGCGCCTGGCCCTTGGCGTCCAGCACCCGCACCGGAAAGCTGCCATCGGCATTGCGTGGGCCGAGCGCGGCCACCGGCACGGTCAGCACCGATTGCGCGGTATCAAGGACGATACGCACCTGCGCGGTCATCGAGATACGCAAGCGATGGTCGGGATTGGGCACCTCGAACAGCGCGTTGTAGAACACTGCGGTGTTTTGTTTCGGGGTGCCGGCTGGCGGCGTTTCGAGGAAGTTCTGCGGTGCCGGCTCGGTGCCGCGCAGCTTGCCGTAATAGCGTTTGTCCTCACCGAGGATGGTGAAGTACACCTGCTGTCCCGGCGCGATATGGATCACGTCCGCTTCCGAGACCTGCGCCTTGATGGTCATGGTGTCCAGATCCGCCAGTTTCAGCAGGATCGGCGCCAACTGGTTAGCGATCACGGTCTGGCCTTCCTGGGTAACGATGCCGACCACGTCGCCATCGATGGGTGCGACGATCCGCGTATACGCGAGGTTGACCTTGGCGGTGTCGATCTGGATGTGCGCACTCTTGATCTGCGCGTCCAGCGACAACAGATTGGCCTGCTGCACCTCGTAGTTCGATTGAGCGGTTTCAAAATCCTGACGCGAGATCGAAGCGTCTTCCTGCAGGTTCTGATAACGCTCGTAAATCGCTTTGGTCTGCTTGAGCTGCGCCTGCGTCGCGCGCTTCTGCGCCTGCAGGTTTTCCTCATCGACCTGCGCCTGACGCAGGGTGTTCTGCAGCACCAGCGGATCGATTTCCGCCAACCACTGGCCCTTCTTCACCTTGTCGCCGACCTTGACCTTGAGCGACTTCAACTGCCCCGACACTTGCGCGCCGACATCCACTTGCTTGACGCCTTCCAGCAAACCGGTGGCGAGCACGGTGTTTTCGATGTCCGTGCGTTCGACCGGCGCCGTCTGGTATTTCGGCGCTTCGGCCGGGGCCTGCACCGTGTACAGCACCAACCCGGCCACCGCCGCCAACGCCAACCCCATACCGACTTTGCGCAACTTCGACTTTTCCATAAATAACCACAAGTCCGTTCAGGGATGGACCCGGCCAGCGGCCGGGTCTTGATAGAAAAACCACACTCAGGACAGCGCTTCGCCGACCGCCAGCGCCAGGCCGTCATGCCACCACGCGGCGAAACTGAAGACGTTGGGCGCCTTGAGAATCGTGAAGTGGTTGCCCGGCCCGTACCACACCGCCAGATCACTGACCTGCCGCTGCCAGCCTTCGAGCATCGCCGCCTGTTCGCGCTGATTGCCCCACTCGTCCAGCGTCGGGTCATCGACCAGCACCAGCCGCACCGGCCCGCTGTAGGCCAGACGCGGCTGATAGACCGTGCGCAAGGCGCTGGCGAATGTGCGGACCGGGCCGTGCATCGCATCTGACGCCGCCCGCTCCGACAGCACCCCGGCGCGCACCATGCCGGCGTGCAGCAGGCGCAGTTGCGTGGTGTCATCGGCGTTGGCGAAGGTCGCCGGATCGATGCCCAGCGATTTGCCACAGGACAATTGCAGGGTGTCGATCAGCTGTTGCAGCGCGGCAGTGGCCGTATACGGCTTGCCCGCCGTGCCGTCACCGCCCGGCGCCTCGCTGTCGATCAAGGTCAGCGACGCCACCACGCGCCCGGCCGCCTGCAACTGCGCCGCCATGGCATGCGCGACCCAGCCGCCGAACGAATGCCCGATCAGGTGCAGCGGCCCTTGCGGGTGGATCTGCTCGATGGCCTGCAGGTAGAACGCGGCAGCGGCTTCGACCGCGCTGTGCGGCACACTGGCGCCGTCCAGCCCGCGCGGTTGCAAGCCGATGATCGGCCATTCCGGGCCGATGGCCTCGGTCAGGTGAATGAACCCGGTGACACTGTCACCCGCCCCCGGCACGCAGAAAATCGGCGCATGCCCCGGCTGCCCGGTCTGAATCGTCAGCAGCGGTTGATACAGTGTCGGCTGCGGCGTCACCAGGGTTTCCAGCGCCCCGGTAATGGCCTGACCGAGTGCCTGAATGTGCGGATGCTTCATCATGGTCCGGTGATCGCCGGGGATGTCGATGCAACGCAGCAAGCCGATATCGAAGCGCTCTTCCCAGCCGCGAGTCGGGCTCGGCAATGACTGGCCGTCCATCAGTTCCTGGGCACGGAACAAGTGGATCGGCTGGCTCGCCGGGCTGACCCGGTAATGCGCCAGCGCCAGACGATGCGCCGCTTCGCGATCAAAGTAATGCCAGGCGTCCGCCGCGCTGACCGTGGCCAGTTCCGGGTCGGTCAGTTGTTGCGCCTGACAGCGCTGGAACAGCTCGGGGAAGTCCAGTTGTTCGACTTGCGCTTCCAGCGTTTGCACCGCCGCCAGCGCTGCCTCGCTTTCAGCACCGAGCATCAGCGAACGGCCACGGCAATGGCCGAGTAACTGGCGCTTGTCGAGGCCCTCGCCGCTCCACATGGCCTTGTCCTGAGCCAGCGGGTTCGGTGCGTAGCTGTCGAGCATGCCGATAAACTCCACCGGTTCATCGAGGCCAAGCAATTGCTGCGCGACCTCATGCGCCAGCACCCCGCCGAACGACCAGCCCGCCAGCCGATACGGGCCGTGTGGCTGTACCGCGCGGATGATCCCGACCATGCGCTGCGCCATGCACTCAAGCGTGCGTAATTGCGCTTGCCCCAACGGCACGCCGGGCAGGCCGTAAATCGGGAACTCGCCACCGATGTGCTGGGCCAGAGTCGGGAAGTACACGTCCCTGCCGCTGAATTCATGCAGCAGGAACAGCGGCGTACCGTGCGCCCCGGCACGAACCACGACCAGCCCGTCAGGCTGACTGAGTGCCTCGTCCTGACTGAGCAGCACGGCGGCAGATTCAATGCTCGGGTGCTGGAACAGCTCGGCCAGCGACAGTTGCAGCCCGGCCCGTTGCAGCAGATTGACCAGTTTCACCGCCAGCAACGAATGCCCGCCCAGTTCAAAGAAGTTGTCGTGACGACCGACCTGTTCGACGCCAAGCACCTCGCTCCAGATCTGCGCCAGCGTGGTTTCAACTTCACCCTCGGGTGCCACGTATGGGCGATTGATGACTGCGTCGGCTCCCGGCTCCGGCAGGGCCTTGCGGTCGATCTTGTCGTTCGGTGTCAGCGGCAAAGCGTCGAGCAGCACAAACGCGCCGGGCACCATGTACTCCGGCAAACGCTCCAGCACATGGCTGCGCAAGGTTTCCAACGATGGCGCGTCGATGCCGGCACGCAAGCTGTACCAGGCCACCAGACGCTCATCGCGCACCATCACCACCGCTTGGCGAATCGCCGGATGTTCGATCAACCGTGCCTCGATTTCTCCCGGCTCCAGACGCAAGCCACGCAACTTGATCTGGAAGTCGTTGCGACCGAGGAATTCCAGCTCGCCAGCGTGGTTGTAGCGCGCCAGATCCCCGGTGCGGTACAACCGATCCCCCGGCACAAACGGGCTGTCGATGAAGCGCTCGGCCTGCATCTCCGGCAAACCGTGATAACCCCGCGCCACGCCGACGCCACCGATGTGCAACTCACCGCTGACGCCTTGCGGTACCGGTTGACCGTAGGCATCGAGCACATACAGACGGGTGTTGCTCAATGCCTTACCGATGGGCACCACGTTGTCCGGCACCGGCACGTCCGGCTCCAGCGTCCAGCCGGTGCTGTCCACGGTGGTTTCGGTCGGGCCATAAACGTTGTGCAAACGCACCCACGGCAGGCGATCGCGCACTTGGCGGGCCAGCGCTGCACTGAGTTCGCCACCACCGTTGAGCACATCGGTCAGGCTGGTGCATTGCTCGACACCGTCCTGCTCGATGAACTGCTGCAACAGCGCCGGAACGAATTTGACTACGGTGACCTGCTGCTCACGAATGGTCTGCACCACATACGCCGAATCGCGGTTGCCATCCGGTCGCGCCAGTACCAGGCGCATCCCGGAACACAGCGGCCAGAAGATCTCCCACACCGAACTGTCAAAACTGAACGGCGCCTTTTGCAGCAGCGCGCCGTGCTCGGTCGGCGGACTGAGCTGCGAACCCCAATGCACCATGTTGCAGGCGCTGCGGTGCTCGATCATCACGCCCTTCGGCAGCCCGGTCGAACCCGAGGTGTAGATCATGTACGCAAGATTCGAAGCACTGAGGCCCGGTACTGGCGAATCGTGATCCGGCAGGTGCTGCCAGGTACTGCGGTCAAGGTCGATTACCGTGGCGACCGCGTCATCGAACAACCCGCGAGTAGCGGTCTGCACCAGCACCGCGGTCGGCGCGCTGTCCTTGAGCATGTACGCCAAGCGTTCCGCCGGATACCCCGGATCCAGCGGCACATAGGCACCACCGGCCTTGAGGATGCCGAGCAAACCAACGATCAGATTCAGCCCGCGCTCGACGCAGATCGCCACCCGCGCATCCGGTTGCACACCTTGTGCGCGCAGGTGCCGGGCCAAGCGGTTGGCGCGCTGATTGAGCTCGCGGTAGGTCAGGTTTCCCTGTGCGGATTGCAGCGCGACAGCCTCTGGTTGCCGGCGCGCCTGCGCTTCGAACAAGCCGTGCAACGGCTGCTCCAGCGGGCAATCAACCTCGGTGGCGTTGAAATCCACCAGCAAGCGCTGACGCTCATCCGTCGCCAGCAACGGCACCTGCGTCAACAGCGCCTGATCATCGTTGACCAACGCCGCCAGCAGTTGCTGGAAGTAGCCGACGAAGCGGCGAATGGTCGCCTCGTCGAACAACGCCGTGGCGTAGCGCAACGAACCGCGAATGCCGTCGGGCGAATCGCCGAGGCTCAGTGACAGGTCGAATTTCACAAAGTGGCTGTCGCCGGCCACCCCTTCCAGGGTCAGGTCGCCGAGGGTCAGGCTCGGGCCGTCGTTGTTGTCCCAACTGAGCATGGTCTGGAACAACGCGCTGTGCGACAGGCTGCGGACAGGCTTGCTGATGTCCACCACTTGCTCGAACGGCAGATCCTGATGCGCCTGAGCGTCCAGGGTTTGCGCCTTGACCCGCGCCAGCAGCGTCTCGCCGCTCGGCTCGCCCGAGGTGTCGATGCGCAGCGCCAGGGTGTTGACGAACATGCCGATCAGGCCTTCGATCTCCGCGCGGGTGCGGTTGGCTACCGGCGAGCCGATCACCACGTCGCTCTGCCCGGACAAACGGCTGAGCAGCATCGCCCAGGCGCTCATGATCACCATGTATGGCGTCACCGCACGACGCTGACACAAGGCTTTCAAACCGGTGCTCAAGTGTTGATCGAGCAGTATGTCGACGCGGCTGCCGGAATAGTCCTGCTGTGGCGGACGCGGACGGTCGGTGGGCAGGGTCAGCAGGGCTGGCGCGCCGGCCAGGGTCTGCTGCCAGTAATCGCTCTGGCGCTGCAGCACCTCGCCACTGAGCCAGCGCCGTTGCCACACCGCGTAGTCGGTGTATTGCAGGGCCAGCGGCGGCAGCGGATCGTCTTCGCCACGGCTGAACGCTTGATACAACGCGGCCAACTCGCGGGTCAGCACGCCCATCGACCAGCCATCGGCGATGATGTGGTGCAGCGTCAGCAACAGCACATGATGGTCGTCGGCCAGACGCACCAGACGTCCGCGCAGCAGCGCATCGTGCTGCAGATTGAACGAGGCGCAGGCCTGCTCCTCAATCAGGCCACGCAAGGCGTTGTCAGCCTGTGGGTGCTGGCGCAGGTCTTCTACCGGCAGCAACAGACCGCTCTCGGCCGGCAGGATCAGCACCTGTGGCTGATCGTCGATCTGGCTGAAGCGGCTGCGCAGGGTTTCATGACGCGCGACGATGCGTGCCAGTGCCCGTTGCAGCGCGTCTTCATCCAGTCGACCGCGCAGGCGCAGACCGACCGGGATGTTGTAGGCGCTGTGGCCACCGTCCATCTGCGCCAGGAACCACAGGCGTTGCTGGGCGAAGGACAGCGGCAATCGCTGATCACGCGGTGCCGGCAAAATCTCCGGCAAGGTGCTGCGCCCCGCCCGGCTCAGCACCTCGGCGACAGCGGCCAGTTCGGGATTGGCGAACAGCTCGGCAAGTGTCAGTTCGACGCCCAACTGCTGGCGCACCTGCGACAGCATGCGCATCGCCAGCAACGAATGCCCGCCCAGTTCGAAGAAGCTGTCGTGACGACCGACCTGTTCGAGCTGCAGCAAGCCAGCCCAGATCCGCGCCAAATGGTGTTCCAGCGCCGAGATCGGCGCCACATACACCCGGCTGAGCATCGCTGCCTGTGTCGGCGCCGGCAGCGCCTTGCGGTCGACCTTGCCGTTGTTGTTCAACGGCAGCACATCCAATTGCACCCACGCGCTTGGCAGCATGTATTCCGGCAGTCGCGCCAGCAACTGCGCGTGCAGATCGGCGCTGTCCAGGTGGCCGGCGTGCGCGGTGTAGTACGCCACCAGACGCGTGATGTCCTGACCATCGCGGCGCGCCAGCACCACGGCCTCCTTGATCCCTTGGCAGTTGAGCAGGCGGTTTTCGATTTCCCCAAGCTCGATACGGAAACCACGGATCTTCACTTGATCGTCATTGCGCCCGATGCAATCGAGCTGCCCCGGGGCCAGCCAGCGTGCGAGGTCGCCGGTGCGATACAGCAACGCGCCCGGTTGCTCGCTGAACGGATCACGCAGAAACTTTTCGGCGGTCAGATCGGCGCGGTTCAGGTAACCCAGCGCCACGCCCTGCCCGCCGATGTACAACTCGCCGGTCACGCCCATCGGCACCGGTTGCTGGTGCGCGTCGAGCACGTACACCTGGGTATTGGAGATCGGCCCGCCAATCGGCACGCTCTCGGCGTTTTCCGCCACTTCACGCACTTCAAACGTCGTGGCGTACGTGGTGGTTTCGGTCGGACCGTAGCAATGCACGATGCGCAACTCTGGCGCCTCGGCCAGCAGTCGACGGAACGCCGCCGGATCGCCACGCTCACCACCACACAACAGAATGCGCAGGCCTTTGAGCGCCTGCGGAATCAGCTGCACGTACTGGTTGAACAGCGCAGTGGTGACGAACAGCACCGTCGCCCCGGTTGCGCTCAACTCGCGGCCAAAGGCGTTCGGATCAAGCAAAGTCTGGTGATCGATCACCACCACGCGTCCGCCGTTGAGCAATGGCCCCCAGATGTCCATGGTGCTGGCGTCGAACGCCGGGTTGGAGGCGAACACCACGCGGTCCTGCGCATTGAAATCGGCGTAACCGTTGTTCAGCAGCAGGCGGCCGATGGCGCGGTGCGGCACCATCACACCTTTCGGCGTGCCGGTGGAGCCGGAGGTGTACATGATGTACGCCAGCGATTCCGAGGACTGCGCCAGATTCGGGTTGTGCGTCGGTTGGCCGCTGAGGGTCAAGCGGTCGAGGTCGATGCGTGGTGCAGCGTAGTCGATGACTTCACGGCTGAGGGTCAGCAACGCTGCGGCCTGACAGTCCTCGACCATGAACGCCTGCCGCTCGCTCGGCGCATTGATATCCAGCGGCACATAGGCCGCCGCGCACTTGGCAATCGCCAGTTGCGCCACCAGCAATTCCAGCGAACGCGGCAACAGGATCGCCACGTGGTCGCCCGGCTGCACGCCTTGGCCGATCAAGTGATGCGCCAGACGGTTGGCCTGAGCGTTCAGCTCGAAGTAGCTCAGCGAATGCTCGCCATGCACCGCCGCCACCGCCTTGGGATGCGCCGCTGCCTGCTGCTGGAAAATCCCGTGCACGGTCAGTGTTTGCGGGTATTCGCGTGCAGTGGCGTTGAAGTCGTAGAGCAAGCGCTGACGCTCAGACTCGGTGAGTAACGGCACATGCTCCAGCACTGTCCGCTCATCGTTGACCATCGCCGCCAGCAGGCGCTGCAAGTAGCCGACATAACGCTCGACGGTCGCGTGATCGAACAACGCCGTGGCGTATTCCAGCGAACCGCGAATCACCCCGTTGACCTCAGCCAGGGTCAGGGTCAGGTCGAACTTGGCCACCCGGCCCGGCGCGGCCACAGCTTCAAGACTCAGATCGCCCAGCGCCAGGTGCGGGCCGACGCTGCTGTCCCAACTCAGCGTGGTCTGGAACAGCGGGCTGTGCGCCAGACTGCGCGCCGGCCGGGCGATGTCCACCACTTGCTCGAACGGCAGATCCTGATGCGCCTGCGCCTCCAGCGTGCGCGCCTTGACCCGTGCCAGCAGCGTGGCCACGTTCGGTTCACCCGAGGTGTCGATACGCAACGCCAAGGTGTTGACGAACATGCCGATCAGGCCTTCGATCTCGGCCCGGGTGCGGTTGGCCACCGGCGAGCCGATCACCACGTCGGACTGCCCGGACAACCGACTCAGCAACAGCGACCAGGCACTCATCAGGGTCATGAACAGGGTCACGCCGTGCCGTTGACTCAAGGCTTTGAGCCCGGTGCTCAGACGCTCGTCCAGCCGTACTTCGACGCTGCTGCCGGCGAAGTCCTGCTGTGGCGGACGCGGACGGTCGGTGGGCAGGGTCAGCAACGCCGGCGCGCCGTCGAGGGTCTGCTGCCAGTAATCGCTTTGCCGCTGCAGCACGTCACCGCTGAGCCAGCGCCGCTGCCACACGGCGTAGTCGCCATATTGCAGCGCCAGTGGTGGCAATGGATCCGGTTGCCCGTGACTGAAGGCTTGGTACAGCGCCATCAGCTCACGGGTCAGCACGCCCATCGACCAACCGTCAGCGACGATGTGATGCACGGTCAGCAACAGCACATGCTGCTCGTCGGCCAGACGCAGCAGGCGTCCGCGAATCAGTGGATCGTGCTGCAGATCGAAGGCCGTCGCGGCTTCCTGCGTGAGCAGTGCCTGCACCGTGGCTTCGGCCTGTGAATCCTGGCGCAGGTCTTCCACCTGCAACAGCAGGCCGCTGTCGACCGGTGCAATCATCACCTGCGCCTGATCGTCGACGCTGACGAAACGGCTGCGCAGGGTGTCGTGGCGCGCAACGATCTGCGTCAGCGCGCGCTGCAAGGCTTCGCTATCGAGCCGCCCACCCAGGCGCAGGCCAAGCGGAATGTTGTACGCCGAATTGCCGCCGTCCATTTGCGCGAGGAACCACAGGCGCTGCTGGGCGAAGGACAGCGTGCCGTCACGCGGCACCGCTACGATCGGTGGTTGGCTACTGACCTGCGCGACGCACAGGCACTCGGCGACCGCCGCCAGTTCAGGGTTGGCGAACAGATCGGCCAGCACCAGCTCCAGCCCCAGTTGCTGACGCACTTGCGCGACCATGCGCATGGCCAGCAGCGAATGGCCGCCGAGTTCGAAGAAATGATCATGCCGACCGACCCGCTCGACCTGCAGTACCTCGGCCCAGATCTGCGCCAGCGCGGTTTCCAGCGCGTCTTGCGGTTCGACGTATTCGCGGCTGAACAGCGCGGTCAGCTGCGGCTTCGGCAGCGCCTTGCGGTCGACCTTGCCGTTGGCGGTCAGCGGTAATGCGTCGAGCCTGACGAATGCCGCCGGCACCATGTATTCCGGCAGTTGCGCCAACAGCCGGGCGCGCAGATCGCCAACGCTCAGCGCGGCGCCCTGTTCGGTGAAATACGCCACCAGACGTGGCTGGCCGGGTTCATCCTCTCGGGCCAGCAGCACCGCGTCTTGAACGCCGTCGAGCTGATTGAGGCGGGTTTCGATCTCACCCAACTCGATACGCACGCCACGGATTTTCACCTGATCGTCGTTGCGCCCGAGGTATTCAAGCGTGCCGTCCTCGCGCCAGCGCGCCAGGTCGCCGGTGCGGTACAGACGTGCATTTGGCACGCTGCTGAACGGATCGCGCAGAAAGCGTTCGGCGGTCATGTCCGGACGGTTCAGGTAACCCCGGGCCACGCCGGCACCGCCGACATACAACTCACCGATCACCCCCAGCGGCACCGGACGTTGCTGCGCGTCGAGCAGATACACCGTGGCATTGCTCACCGGTTTACCGATGTGCAAGACGTCGCCCGCCTCGATCAGGCCGGAGGTCGCCACCACCGTGGCTTCGGTCGGGCCATAGTTATTGATCACCCGGAACGGCTGGTTGCGGTTGAACTGGCGCAGACGATCGCCGCCGATCAACAGGGTTTTCAGGGTCGGATGCGCCGGCTCCTGACTGAAGGCGTACTCGGCCACCGGGGTCGGCAGGAAGCTCACGTCCAGCGGCTGCGCACGCCACCAGGTCAGCAGCGCGTCGATGTCTTCGTTGCCGTCATGGTTTGGCGCCAGATGCACGGTCGCGCCAACGCACAAGGCCGGCCAGACTTCCCAGGCCATGGCGTCGAAACCGAACCCGGCCAGGCTTGAAGTATGGCTGCCAGCGTGCAGATCGAAGGCCGCGCAGTGCCAGTCCACCAGGTTGCTCAGGGTCTGATGCTCGACCATCACGCCCTTCGGCAGGCCAGTGGAGCCGGAGGTGTAGATCACGTAGGCCAGGTGTTGCGGGGTCAGGGCCGGCAGCGACGGGTTGTCGATTGGCTCGTTTGGCCACTGGCGCAGATCAAGGTCGATCAGCGGCACCGACAATGCCGGCAGGCGTTCACGCAGATCGCTTTGGCTCAGCACCGCGACAGGCGCACTGTCTTGCAGCAGATAGCTCAGGCGCTCCGCCGGGTGCGCCGGATCCACCGGCACATAACCGGCGCCGGCCTTGAGAATCGCCACCAGCCCGACCAGCGTATCGAGACCGCGCCGGGCGACAATGGCCACGCGGTCGTCAGGCTGTACACCCGATGCAATCAGATGATGCGCCAAGGTGTTGGCCTGGCGGTTCAACTCGGCATAGCTCAGCGAGGCACCGGCAAACACCGCTGCCAGCGCCTGCGGCCGTTCAATGACTTGCTGCTCGACACGCTGGGCGATCGTCAGCCCCTGCGGGTAATCGGCGCGGGTCGCGTTGAAGGTGTGCAACACCTGCTCGCGCTCGGCGCCCGGCAGGATCGACAGCCGTTCAAAGCCTTGATGCGGCGAGTGCTCCAGCGCCTCCACCAGCGCGTGCAAGGCGCATTGCAAATAGTCGCAAATGCGCCGCGCATCGATGCCGGCGCCGGCCAGTGCGGTCAGGCTGAAGCCTTCGCCGAGGTCGTCGACGCTAAGGGTCAGGCGGTAGTTGCTGTGCTCCTCGGCCTCGAGCAATTGCATGCCCTGCCAGGCCGCCCGGGCCTCGGCAGAACCGCCACCCGCCGAGGCACCATGACGGTAATTGAACAACGTGCTGAACAGCGGCGTGCTCGACGCCATGGCGCTGCAATGCTGAATGCGCGCCAGTTGCGCGTGTTCGTGCTGGAGCAGCTTGCTGAGTAATTGATGCGTCGCCAGTGCTGCGCCCTTGACGCTGTGCGCGCGCAGATCAATGCGCAGCGGCAAGGTATTGATGAACACCCCGAGCGCCCGTTCGGCGCCCTCGCCGCCCTGCAAGCGACCGAGCAATACCGTACCGAACACCACGTCGTCACGACCGGACAATCGCCCCAGTACCTGCGCCCATGCCAGGTGCATCAGACTTGCAGCGCTGACACCCAGGCGCCGCGCCTGACTGCGCAGGTTGCGGCTCAGCGTGGCGTCGAGGCTCAACCGGGCCTGCGTGGCCAGCCCTTCCTGCGCCGGGTTCTGCCCGTAAGGCAAGGTGGGTTCGTCGACGTCGCCGAGCATCTCGCGGAAGAACGCTTCGTGCTGCTGGTCGCTCAGCCCCGACAGGGTGTGCGCCACGTAATTGCGATACGGCACGGGTTCGACCAGACGCTGCGGCTGACCGATCAGGACCGCCTGCATCTCGTGTTGCAGCACCTCCAGCGCCACGTGATCCATGACCAGGTGATGGAACAGCAACAACGCCACCACCCGCTGATTGGCTGAATCCCACGCGTGCACTACGCGCATCAGCGGCGCCTGATTGACGGCCATGCGGTACTGCGCGGCGTCGAAGCGCCGGCGCAATTGCTCCAGTACATCACCGTCCGCGCCATCCAGTTCCAGCGCTTCGCACGCCAGCGGCGCCTCACGCCAGACCACTTGCACCGGGTCTTGCAGGCCGTCCCAGAACAGCGAGGTGCGCAGGATGTCGTGGCGCTGGATTACGTTCTGCAAGGCTTGGGTGAAGCTGTTCAAGCGTTGCTCATCGGCAAACGCAAACTGCGCCTGCAACACATACGGATCGCCCTGGGCGGCGGACAAGTGATGAAAGAGGATGCCGGTCTGCAACGGCGCCAGCGGATAGATGTCCTGCACATTGGCCACGCCGCCGGGGATGCTGGCGACGATGCGGTCAATGCTCGGCTGGTCGAGCGCCACCAGTGGCAGCAGCTCGGGAGTGATGCGCATGCAGTCCGCCGGGATGAGGTTGGCCGCGACTTCGGCCTCCGGTTCACCGCCCACCGCAGCGGCCAGTGCGGCGAGGGTCGGCTGGTTGAACAGCACGCGGATGTCGGCGCTCAGGCCGGCACGGCGCATCCGCGCCACCAGATTCACCGCCAACAGTGAGTGGCCACCCAGTTCAAAGAAATGGTCGTGGCGCCCTACCCGCTCAACCTTGAGCAACTCGGCCCAGAGCTCCGCGAGGGCGATTTCCACTTCGCCGACCGGCTCTTCATATTCACGGGCGGTCAGCGCCGCCAGATCCGGCGCCGGCAACGCCTTGCGGTCGAGTTTGCCGTTGGGGCTCAGCGGCAGTGCATCGAGATGCACGAATACGGCAGGCACCATGTAGTCCGGCAGGTTTTCCAGCAGATGGCTGCGCAGCACGTCGGTTTCCAGCTGTGCGCCGGTGTAGTACGCGACCAGACGCTTGTCCCCCGGCACGTCTTCGCGAGCCAGTACGGCGGCTTCCTGCACGCCATCGATCTGGGTCAGGCGTGCCTGAATCTCGCCGAGCTCGATGCGCAAACCACGGATCTTCACCTGATCGTCGTTGCGACCGAGGTATTCGATATTGCCGTCCGCCAGATAACGGGCGACGTCACCCGTGCGGTACATCCGCCCGTTGCTCTGGAACGGATCGTCGAGGAAGCGTTCGGCGTTCAGTTCCGGGCGATTCAGATAACCGCGCGCCACCTGCACGCCGCCGATGTACAACTCGCCGACCACGCCGTGCGGCACCGGTTGTTGCTGGGCATCGAGGATGTACATGCGGGTGTTGGCGATCGGTTTGCCGATCGGCGTGTTGTCCGGTGTACTTTCCAGCGGTCCGGCGCAGTTCCACGCGGTCACGTCCACTGCCGCTTCGGTCGGGCCGTAGAGGTTGTGCAATTGGCTGCCCGGCAGTTGCTGTTTGAAGCGGCGCACCACGCTGCCCGGCAGGGCTTCGCCGCTGCACATCACCTGACGCAGGCTGCTGCAGCGTGCGGTGTCGGCGTGGGCGAGAAAGACGTCGAGCATCGAGGGAACAAAGTGCAGCGTGGTGATGTGTTCGCGTTCGATGATTTCGCTGAGATACAGCGGATCCTTGTGTCCCTCGGGCCGGGCCATGACTAATCGGGCGCCAGTCATCAACGGCCAGAAGAACTCCCAAACCGAGACGTCGAAGCTGAACGGGGTTTTCTGCAACACCGTGTCGGCAGAACTCAGTTGGTAAGCGTCCTGCATCCACAACAGGCGGTTGACTACCCCGCTATGTTCGTTGATCACGCCTTTCGGTTGGCCAGTGGAACCGGAGGTATAGATCACGTACGCGGTGTGCTGCGGGACCAGTTCGGCTATCGCAAGATTGTCTGTCGGCAGCGATTGCCAATGCGGCTGATCCAGATCGATCACCGGCACCGCGACTTCGCCGAGCAACGAACGCGTCGCCCCCTGCACCAGCACCGCCAGCGGCGCGCTGTCTTCCAGCATGTAAGCCAGACGCTCCAGCGGATACGCCGGATCCAGCGGCACATAACCGCCGCCAGCCTTGAGGATCGCCAGCAGCCCGATCACCATGTCCAGACCGCGTTCGACGCAGAGCGCCACCCGTGAGTCCGGCCCTACGCCCAATTCGCGCAGGTGCCGCGCCAGTTGATTGGCCCGGGCGTTGAGTTCGGTAAAGCTCAGACGCTGCTCGTCACTTTGCAGCGCAATAGCCTGCGGCGTGCGCGCCACTTGCGCTTCGAACAGACCATGAATGGTCTGCTCAAGGTCGTAATCGACCTCGGTGGCATTGAACTCGACCAACAAACGCTGCTGTTCCTCCTCCGCCAGCAGCGGCGCCTGTTCCAGCAGCGCCTGATCATTGCCGACCATCGCCTGCAACAGGCGCTGGAAATAACCGACGAAGCGCTCGACCGTGCTCTGGTCGAACAACGCCGTGGCGTATTCCAGCGATCCGCGAATGATGCCGTTGGACTCACTGAGGCTCAGCGACAGGTCGAACTTGGCAAAATGGCTAGGCTCGGCCACGCCTTCCAGCGTCAGTTCGCCGAGGGCCAGCGCCGGGCTTTCGAGACCGTCCCAACTGAGCAAGGTCTGGAACAACGGGCTGTGCGCCAGGCTGCGCACGGGCCGGGTGATTTCCACCACTTGCTCGAACGGCAGATCCTGATGCGCCTGCGCTTGCAGGGTTTGCGCCTTGACCCGCGCCAGCAGCGCTTCGACGCTCAGCTCGCCCGAGGTGTCGATGCGCAAGGCCAGAGTGTTGACGAACATGCCGATCAGGCCTTCGATTTCGGCGCGGGTGCGGTTGGCCACTGGCGAACCGATCACCACGTCCGCCTGTCCGGACAAGCGGCTGAGCAGCATCGCCCAGGCACTCATCAGCGTCATGTACAGGGTCACACCGTGGCGCTGGCCCAAAGCTTTGAGCCCGGCGCTCAGGCGCTCGTCGAGCACCACGGCAACGCTGCTGCCGGCATAGTCCTGCTGCGCCGGGCGCGGCCGATCGGTCGGCAGCATCAACAGCGCCGGGGCGCCAGCGAGGGTCTGTTGCCAGTATTCGCTCTGGCGTTGCAGCACCTCGCCGCTGAGCCAGCGCCGTTGCCACACCGCGTAGTCGGTGTATTGCAGCGCCAGCGGCGGCAACGGATCCGGCTGGCCATGACTGAACGCCTGATACAGCGCCATCAGCTCGCGGGTCAAAACCCCCATCGACCAACCGTCAGAGATGATGTGGTGCAGGGTCAGCAACAGCACATGGTGATCGTCGGCCAACCGCACCAGTCGCCCGCGAATCAACGGATCGTCCTGCAAGTCGAACGGCCCGGAGGCTTCGCCCTGAATCAGCGCCTGCAGGGTTTCCTCAGGTTGCGGGTGCTGGCGCAGGTCTTCGACCCGCAGCAGCAGACCGGTATCCACTGGGGCAATCAGCACCTGCGCTTCGTCGTTGAATTGCGCGAAACGGCTGCGCAGGGTTTCGTGGCGGGCGACGATCCGCGCCAGTGCGCGTTGCAGCGCCGCGTCGTCGAGACGGCCACGCAGCCGCAGGGCCACGGGAATGTTGTAGGCGGTGTTGGCGCCTTCCATTTGCGCGAGGAACCACAGGCGTTGCTGGGCGAACGACAGCGGCAACGCGCCGTCACGCGGTACCGGCACGATCTGTGGTTGCGCACAGCGTCCGGCCTCGCTCAGCACTGACGCAACCGCCGCCAGTTCGGCGTTGGCGAACAGATCGCTCAGCGCCAGCTCGACACCCAGGCGCTGGCGCACTTGCGAAACCATGCGCATCGCCAGCAACGAATGCCCGCCGAGTTCGAAAAAGTGATCCTGACGCCCGACCCGCTCGACTTGCAGCACGTCGGCCCAGATCTGCGCCAACGCGGTTTCCACCTCGCCGTCGGGCGCTGCGTACTCGCGGGTGAACAGCGCCGCCAGATCCGGCGCCGGCAAGGCCTTGCGGTCGACCTTGCCATTGGCGGTCAGCGGCAGCGCGGCGAGTTTGACGAACGCGGTCGGCACCATGTACTCCGGCAAACGGCTGAGCAATTGCGCGCGCAACTCGCCCACCGGCAGCGCTTCGACCTGCGCCTGTTCGGTGAAGTAGGCCACCAGTCGCGGCTGGCCGGGTTGATCTTCGCGGGCCAGCAGCACCGCTTCCTGAATCCCCGGCAACTGGTTGAGGCAGGTTTCGATCTCGCCCAACTCGATGCGTACGCCACGGATCTTCACCTGATCGTCGTTGCGCCCTAGGTACTCGAGGTTGCCGTCCTCGCGCCAGCGCGCAAGGTCACCGGTGCGGTACATCCGCGCATTGGGTGCGCTGCTGAACGGGTCACGCAAAAAGCGCTCGGCAGTCATTTGCGGGCGGTTCAGGTAGCCACGGGCGACCCCGGCACCGCCAACGTACAACTCGCCCGCCACGCCAATTGGCACAGGGCGCTGCTGTTCGTCGAGCAGGTACACCGTGGCATTGCTCAGCGGTTTGCCGATGTGCAGCGCGTCGCCGCTTTGCACCAGACCTGAGGTTGCGACCACTGTGGCCTCGGTCGGGCCGTAGTTGTTGATCACGTCGAAATGCTGGTTGCGATTGAACTGCCGCAAGCGGTCGCCGCCGATCAACAACGTGCGCAGGGTCGGGTGTTCGAGGTTCTGGCTGAAGGCGTATTCGGCCACCGGGGTCGGCAGGAAGCTCACGTCCAGCGGCTGCGCGCACCACCACGCCAGCAAGGCATCGATGTCTTCGCCGCCCTCGTGGGTCGGCGCCAGATGCAGGGTCGCGCCTGCGCACAACGCCGGCCAGACTTCCCAGGCCATCGCATCGAAACCGAAACCGGCGAGGCTTGAGGTGTGGCGACCGGCACAGAGGTCGAACGCGGTGCAGTGCCAGTCGACCAGGTTGCTCAAGGTGTGATGCTCGACCATCACGCCTTTGGGCAGACCGGTGGAACCGGAGGTGTAGATCACGTAGGCCAGGTTTTCGGTACTCAGGCCGGGAACGCGCGGATTCTGGGTCACGCCCTGCGGCCAGTTGCAGCGGTCGAGTTCGAGTACCGGCACGGTCAGCGTCGGCAAGCGCTCGCGCAGATTGTTTTGGGTCAGCACCGCCACTGGCGCGCTGTCGTCGAGCAGGTAGTTCAAGCGCTCCGCCGGGTGCGCCGGGTCAATCGGCACGTAACCGGCGCCGGCCTTGAGGATCGCCACCAGTCCGACCAGGGTGTCCAGCCCACGGCGGGCGACGATGGCGACTCGATCGTCAGGCTTCACGCCCAAGCCGATCAGATGCTGCGCCAAGGCGTTGGCCTGACGATTGAGTTCGGCGTAGGTCAGTTGCGCGTCGGCAAACACTGCCGCCAGCGCGTCCGGCCGTTCGGCCACCTGCGCCTCGAAACGTTGCTGAATGGTCTGTGCAGCAGGGAAATCCACTTGAGTGGCATTGAAGCCGCGCAACAGCTGTTCAAGCTCTGCCGCCGGCAGGATCGGCAATTGATTGACCGGTGTCTGCGGCGCCTGCTCCAGGGCGAGCAGCAGGTTCTGCAGTGCGCAGAGCAGGTAGTCGCAGATGCGCTGCGGATCGGTCTCGGTGCTGGCCAGCAGGGTCAGGCTGAAGGCGTCACCGAGGTCATCGACACTCATCGTCAGCGGATAGTTGCTGCGCTCTTCGGAGTGCAACGTGGAGATACCGTCCCACGCCGCGAGGGTTTCGGCGCTGGCGGTGGCGACGTTGTGGCTGTGACGATAATTGAGCAGCGTGCTGAACAGCGGCGTCGGCGCCACCACGTGGCTGCAGCGCTGAGCCAGGGCCAGCGGTGCGTGTTCGTGCCGCATCAGCGTGGTCAACCGGGCGTGGGTGGCGTTGACCGCCGCGCGCACGTCCTGCCCGTCGATGTTCACCCGCAACGGCAAGGTGTTGATGAAAATCCCCAGCGCCCGGTCAATCGCTTCGGCGCCCTGCATGCGGCCCATCAGCACGGTGCCGAACACCACTTGCTGCTTGCCGGTCAGCGCGGCCAGCACCTGCGCCCAGCCGAGATGGAACAGGCTGGCGACACTGACGCCGAGCGTCCGCGCCTGCGCCCGCAGACGCTGGCCCAATAGCGCCGCGACCGGCACGCTGAGTTCGACGATTTCGCTGCCGTCACCCTGCACATCCTGCAAGCCGTAGGGCAGCGTCGGTTCGTCGATGTCGCTGAGCATCTCGCGGAAAAACGCCTCGTGCTCGGCCTCGCTGACGCCCAGACGCGCCTGCGCCACGTAGTTGCGAAACGGCACCGGGCGCCCGAGCCGTTCACGCTGCCCGGTGAGGCAGGCGCGCATTTCGTGGCGCACCACGTCGAGGGCCGAGTGGTCGAGGGCCATGTGATGGAACAACAGCGTGGCGATCACCCGCTGCCCGGCCTCATCCCACGCGTGGGCCAGACGCATCAGCGGCGCCTGGGTAACGTCGAGGCGGAAGTGCCGGGCGTCGAAACGCTCATGCAGATACGCCAGAACGTCGTTGGCGGCATCTGGCAGCGTCACGTCTTCCACCGGCAGTTCGGCCCGGCGCCAGACCACCTGCACCGGCGCGTCCAGTCCGGCCCAATGCACAGCGGTGCGCAGAATGTCATGGCGATCGATCACTGCTTGCAGCGCTTGAGCGAACGCTTGAAAACGCTCGCGGCTGGCAAAGGCGAAATGCGATTGCATGACATACGGATCACCGTCACCGCCACTGACGTGGTGATACAGGATGCCTTCCTGCAGCGGCGCCAGCGGGTAGATGTCCTGCACGTTGGCTGCGCCGCCGGGGACTTGTGCGACGAGGTGGTCGATGGTCGCCTGATCGAGCTCGACCAGCGTCAGCATCGCCGGGGTGATGCGCGTGGTGCCGGCAACGATGCCGTTGGCCGGCACCTCGACCTGGCCGTGCTTGCTGGCCGAGTACTGCCCGGCCTTGATCAGTTCGATCAGCGCCGGTTTGTGCTCGCGCAACAGCGCCAGCAACGCCGGGTCGTTCAACGCCTGCTTGTTGCCATTGACCCGCAATTGGTCGTCCGCGACCGCCAGCTGAATATCTTTAGCCTTCAATGTGGCCAACAGTTCGATCACGTTCACAGGACGATCTCCATTCGTTCGGTAATTGCGGCGTAGCCGGCCAGGGTCGGATGTTCGAACAGCGACCTGACATCGGCTTCCATGCCTTCCTGACGCAGCCGGCCGATCAGACTGACCGCCAGCAGCGAGTGCCCACCCAGTTCGAAGAAATGATCGTGGCGCCCTACCCGCTCGACGTTGAGCAACTCGGCCCAGAGCCGTGCGAGGGTGATTTCGACGTCGCCCACCGGGGCTTCGTATTCGCGCACCGGCAATGCGGCCAGATCCGGCGCCGGCAGCGCCTTGCGGTCGAGCTTGCCGTTGGGGCTCAGCGGCAATGCATCGAGATGCACGAACAGCGCGGGCACCATGTAGTCCGGCAGTTTTTCCAGCAGATGGCTGCGCAGCACGTCGACTTCCAGGCGTGCCCCGGTGTAGTACGCCACCAGACGTTTGTCGCCGGACGCATCTTCGCGGGCGAGTACGGCGGCTTCCTGGATGCCGTCGATCTGGGTCAAACGCGCCTGAATCTCGCCGAGCTCGATGCGCAAACCACGGATCTTCACCTGATCGTCGTTGCGACCGAGGTATTCAATGTTGCCGTCCGGCAGGTAACGCGCGATGTCGCCGGTGCGGTACATCCGCCCATTGGCCTGGAACGGATCGTTGAGGAAGCGCTCGGCGTTCAGTTCCGGGCGATTCAGATAACCGCGCGCCACTTGCACGCCGCCGATGTACAGCTCACCCACCACGCCGTGCGGCACCGGTTGCTGCTGGGCATCGAGGATGTACATGCGGGTGTTAGCGATCGGTTTGCCGATCGGCGTGTTGTCTGGCGTTTGTTCCAGCGGCCCGGCGCAGTTCCACGCGGTCACGTCCACCGCTGCCTCGGTCGGGCCGTAGAGGTTGTGTAGTCCGCTGCCCGACAGTTGCTGTTTGAAGCGTCGTACCACGCTGCCCGGCAGGGCTTCGCCGCTGCACATCACCTGACGCAGACTGCTGCAACGTGCGGTTTCGGCGTGGGCGAGAAAGACGTCGAGCATCGACGGTACGAAGTGCAGCGTGGTGATGTGTTCGCGCTCGATGATTTCGCTGAGGTATTGCGGATCCTTGTGCCCTTCAGGTCGGGCCATGACCAGTCGTGCGCCGGTCATCAGCGGCCAGAAGAACTCCCAGACCGAGACGTCGAAGCTGAACGGGGTCTTTTGCAGCACCGTGTCAGTGGAACTCAGTTGGTAAGCGTCCTGCATCCACAGTAGGCGGTTGACCACCCCGCTATGTTCGTTGATCACGCCTTTCGGCTGGCCGGTAGAGCCGGAGGTGTAGATCACGTACGCAGTGTGCTGCGGGGTCAGCTCAGCGAGCGATAGATTGTCCGTCGGCAGCGATTGCCAGTACGGCTGATCCAGGTCGATCAGCGGCACCGCTATATCGCCGAGCAACGAACGCGTCGAACCCTGCACCAGCACCGCCAGCGGCGCGCTGTCCTCCAGCATGTAGGCCAGACGTTCCAGCGGATACGCCGGGTCCAGCGGCACATAACCGCCACCGGCCTTGAGGATCGCCAGCAGCCCGACCACCATGTCCAGACCGCGCTCGACGCAGATAGCCACCCGCGCATCCGGCCCTACACCCAATTCACGCAGGTGCCGCGCCAGTTGATTGGCTCGGGCGTTGAGTTCGGCGTAGCTCAGTTGCGGCTCACCCGCGACCACGGCGGGCGCCTGCGGCGAACGCGCCACTTGCGCTTCAAACAAGCCATGAATGGTCTGCTCAAGGTCGTAATCGACGTCCGTGGCATTGAGGCCGAACAGCAACTGCTGGCGCTCGGCATCCGCCAGCACCGGCAGGCGGTTCAAGGTCTGCTGCGGTGTCTGTTCCAGTGCCTCGACCAGCCCCGCCAGCGCCTGCTGCATAAAGCCACACACCCGTGCCGCGCCTATGCGCGAAGGGGTCATGGCGGTGAGGATAAAACCTTCGCCCAGGTCATCGACATTGAGACTCAGCGAATAGTTGGTGCGCTCTTCGCTGGAAAGATTTTCGATGCCCTGCCAGCTCAGACGCGTGGCCTGCTGCTGTTCCTCGCTGACGCTGTGTCGGTAATTGAGCATCGCGCTGAACAGCGGCGACGGCGCGGCCAACCCGCTGCAACGCTGGGCCAATGCCAGTGACGCATGTTCATGGCCGAGCAATGCGGTCAGTTGCGCATGGGTCGCACGCACGCCGGCACGCACCGAAACATCACCCAGATCCACCCGCAGCGGCAGCGTATTGATGAACATCCCCAGACCGCGATCGGCGCCGGTACCGCCCTGCATCCGCCCCAGCAGCACGGTGCCGAACACCACGCGCGCATGTCCGGAAGTCGCCGCCAATACCTGAGCAAACGCCAGATGGAACAGGCTCGCGACGCTTACGCCCATCTGCCGCGCCTGGCTGCGCAGGCGCCGCGCCAGCGCTTCGGGCACGTTCTCCCGGACTTCTTCGATATCCTGCCCGTCGCCGCGCACCTCCAGCAGACCGAACGGCAGCGTCGGCTCGTCGATGTCACCGAGCATCGCGCGGAAGAACGCTTCGTGTTCCTGCTCACTGACGCCCAGCCGGGTCTGCGCCACGTAGTTGCGATAGGGCACGGCCGGCAGCAGTGCTTCGTCGTGACCAAAGAGGATCGCTTGCATTTCCTCCTGCACCACGGCCAGCGCCGTGTGGTCCATGGCGATGTGATGGAACAGCAGCATGGCGACCACCCGGTCATTGGCCGGATCCTGCGCGTACACCAGGCGAATCAGCGGCGCCTGACTGAGGTCGATGCGGTAATGCCGCGCGTCGAAACGCTCATACAACTGCGCCAGAACATCACCGCCCGCCGGATCGAATGCAACCTCCTGCAGCGGCAGCTCGGCTTCACGCCAGACCACTTGCACCGGCGTCGCCAGCCCTTCCCAGACCACTCCGGTGCGCAGGATGTCATGGCGAGTCATGACCTGGCGCAGCGCAGCGGCAAAGGCCTGCAAGCGTTCGAGGCTGTCGAATGCCAGGCGCGATTGCAGTAGGTACGGATCACCCTGCCCGGCGCTCAAGTGGTGATAAAGAATGCCTTCCTGCAACGGCGCCAGCGGATAAATATCCTGCACATTGGCGGCCCCGCCTGGCACCGTGGCGACGATGCGCTCGATGCTGGCCTGATCCAGTTGCAGCAGGGTCAGCATGTCTGGAGTGATATGCGTGCAACCGAGTGGAATCAGGTTATCCGGCACCGCGACTTCGCGACCGCTGCCGACGGCGGCCGCCAGCGCGGCCAGGGTTGGCTGGCTGAACAGCACGCGCACGTCGGTGCTCAGGCCGAGCTGACGCATGCGCTCGATCAGGGTCACCGCCAGCAGCGAATGCCCGCCCAGTTCGAAGAAGTTGTCGTGACGTCCGACCTGTTCGACTTGCAGCACCTCGGCCCAGACCTGCGCCAGCGCAGTTTCCACCGGCCCTTGCGGCGCTGCGTATTCGCGGCTGAGCCAGGCGTCCTGATCCGGTTCGGGCAAGGCCTTGCGGTCGAGTTTTCCGTTGGCGGTCAGCGGCAGCGCCTCAAGCCGGACGTAGGCTGCCGGCACCAGTGCCTGCGGCAGACGCGCTTGCAGATGCGCACGCAGCTCTTCGATATCGACCGCTGCGCGGGCAGTGAACCAGGCGATCAACCGCGCCTCGCGCACCAGCACCACCGCGTCCTGCACCGCCGCATGGCTGGACAGCGCGGCTTCGATTTCCCCCAGTTCCACCCGCACGCCGCGCAGTTTGACCTGATCGTCGTTACGCCCCAGGTACTCGATATTGCCGTCGGCCAGCCAGCGCGCGAGGTCGCCGGTGCGGTACATGCGCGCCTGCGGTTCGTCACTGAACGGGTCTTCGAGGAAGCGTTCGGCGGTCAGCTCGGGACGGTTCAGATAACCACGGGCGACACCCGCGCCACCGACGTACAGTTCGCCCGCCACGCCAACCGGCACCGGACGTTGCTGTTCATCGAGCAGGTAGATTCTGGCGTTGCTCATCGGCCGGCCGATATGCAGCAGCTGTCCGGCATTGATGTGCCCGGACGTCGCGACCACCGTGGCTTCGGTCGGGCCGTAGTTGTTGATCACGGCAAAGGTCTGCTCACGCGGGAACTGGCGCAACTTGTCGCCACCGATCAACAGCGTGCGCAAGGTCGGGTGACCCAGCTCACGACTGAAGGCGTATTCGGCAATCGGCGTCGGCAGGAAGCTCACTTGCAACGGTTGCGCGCGCCACCAGTCGAGCAGTTCATCGAGGTGTTCGTTGCTGATCGACGGCGGCGGCAGGTGCAGGGTCGCGCCGACACACAGCGCCGGCCAGACCTCCCAGGCCATCGCGTCGAAACCGCAACCGGCGACGCTGGCGGTGTGGCTGCCGGCATGCAGGTCGAACGCCTCGCAGTGCCAGTGCACAAGGTTTTCCAGGGTTGCGTGTTCGACCATCACGCCTTTCGGCTGGCCGGTCGAACCCGAGGTGTAGATCACGTAGGCCAGATGCGCCGGGGTCAGCGTCGGCAGTTGTGGATTGGTCTCCGCCAGGTGCTGCCAGAGGTTCTGATCCAGATCGATCACCGGCACCCGGCCCAGCAGCTCGCGGGTCGAGCCCTGCGCCAGCACCGCCACCGGATCGCTGTCCTGCAACAGGTAGGCGATGCGCTCCGCCGGGTACGCCGGGTCGACCGGCACATAACCGGCGCCAGCCTTGAGAATCGCCAGCAGCGCCACCAGCATTTGCGGGCTGCGTGGCAGGCACACGGCAATCCGGTCGTCTGGTTGCACGCCGAGGCCGAGCAAGTGATGCGCCAGGCGATTGGCCTCCTGATTGAGTTGCGCATAGGTCAGCTGTTGCGTGCCCTGCACCACCGCCAGTGCCTGCGGCTGCTGCGAGGCCTGCACTTGCACCAGTGTCTGAATCGTTGCACCGCGCGGATAGGCCGTTGCGGTCGGATTGAAACCGACCAGCAAGCGCTCGTATTCATCGACCGAGAGAATCGGCAAACGGTTGAGCGGACGCTGTGGCGCCTGCTCCAGTGCGTGCAGCAGATGCTCCAGCGCGGTGTGCATGTAGCTGCAGATGCGTTGCGCGCCGATCTGCGTCAACGCCAGCACGGACAGGGAAAAGTCTGCGCCGAGATCGTCGACGCTGAGGGTCAGCGGATAGTTGCTGCGCTCTTCGCCGCCGAGCAATTGCACGCCTTCCCAGATGCCCTGACCGTCACGCGGCTGCGCCTCGGCGACGGTATGCCGGTAGTTGAGCAGTGCGCTGAACAGCGGCGCGCCGGACACCGCGCTGCAGCGCTGAGCCAGCGCCAGTGGTGCGTGTTCATGGGCCAGCAGCGCGGTCAGCCGTGCGTGGGTGGTCTTGACAGCCGACTGCACGCCTTCGCTGACATCCACCCGCAGCGGCAAGGTGTTGATGAACACGCCCAGGGTGCGATCCGCGCCCTCGCCGCCCTGCAAACGCCCCAACAGCACCGTACCGAACACCACGTCGCGACGGTTGGCAAGCACCCCCAACACCTGCGCCCAGGCCAGGTGCATCAGGCTCGCCGGGCTGACACCCAACTGCCGCGCCTGTTCACGCAGGCGCAGAGTCAACCCGGCATCCACGGCTTGCTGCGCCTCCTCGATGTCGCCGCCATCGCCTTGCACGTCATGCAGACCGAACGGCAGGGTCGGTTCATCGATATCGCCAAGCATGTCGCGGAAGAACGTTTCGTGCTCCTGCTCGCTGGCGCCCAGACGCGCCTGCGCCACGTAGTTGCGGTACGGCATCGGCGTGCCGAGGCGGTCGGCCTGATCGAACATGAAAGCACGCATTTCCTGGCCGACCACCTCCATGGCGGTGTGGTCGAGAATCAAGTGCTGGAACAGGATGATCGCCACCACACGTTGCTGTGCCGGGTCTTCGGCGTAGACGATGCGCATCAGCGGCGCCTGGCTCAGGTCGAGGCGGTTGTGCCGGGCATCGAAGCGCGCGTGCAACTGTTCAAGAACGTCGCCCTGCGCCGGATCCAGCGGCACCGCCTGCACCACCAGCGGCGCCTGACGCCAGACCACTTGCTGCGGACTCGCCAGCCCTTCCCAGACCACGCTGGTGCGCAGAATGTCGTGACGCGCGATGACCTGCTGCAAGGCTTGGCTGAAGGTGCGCAGGCGCTCGACGCTGTCGAAGATCAGCCGCGATTGCAGCAGGTACGGATCGCCCTGTTCGGCGCTCAAGTGGTGGTAAAGAATGCCTTCCTGCAGCGGTGCCAGCGGATAGATGTCCTGCACGTTGGCAGCCCCGCCCGGCACGGTGGCGACGATGCGCTCGATGCTCGCTTGATCGAGTTCAGTCAGGCTGAGCATGTCCGGGGTGATGTGCGTGCAGCCCGGCGGAATGCGGTTGGCCGGCACCTCAATTTCGCGACCGCTGCCCACAGCGGCCGCCAATGCGGCCAGAGTCGGCTGATTGAACAACACGCGCACGTCGGCCGCGAGGTCGATCTGGCGCATGCGCTCGATCAGGCTCACCGCCAGCAGCGAATGCCCGCCCAGTTCGAAGAAGTTGTCGTGACGACCGACCCGCTCGACGTTCAGCACGTCGATCCAGATCTGCGCCAGCGCAGTTTCCACCGCACCTTGTGGCGCTTCATATTCGCGGCTGAGCCACGCGCCCTGCTCCGGTTCAGGCAAGGCCTTGCGGTCAATCTTGCCGTTGGCGGTCAGCGGCAATGCATCCAGCCGCACGTAAGCCGCCGGCAGCAGCGCATCCGGCAAGCGTGCCTGTAAATGCGCGTGCAACTGTTGAATATCGACCGCCGTGCGCTCGGTGAACCACGCAATCAGCCGCCCATCGCGAACCAGCACCACCGCTTCCTGCAGCGCAACGTGGCTGCCGAGCGCGGCTTCGATTTCACCGAGTTCGATACGCACGCCACGCAGTTTGACCTGATCGTCGTTGCGCCCCAGGTACTCGATGTTGCCGTCGGCCAGCCAGCGCGCCTGATCGCCGGTGCGGTACATGCGTGCCTGCGGCTCGTCGCTGAACGGATCGAAGAGGAACTGCGCAGCGCTAAGCTCCGGGCGATTCAGATAACCCCGCGCCACACCCGCCCCGCCGACATACAACTCGCCCGCTACACCCACCGGCACCGGACGCTGCTCAGCGTCCAGCACATAGATTTTGGCGTTAGCGATCGGGCGGCCGATATGCAGCGGCTGGTCAAGCTCTACCCGCCCCGAGGTGGCGACCACCGTGGCTTCGGTCGGGCCATAGTTGTTGATCACTTCAAAGGTTTGCTGGCGATTGAACTGACGCAGTCGATCGCCGCCGATCAGCAGCGTACGCAAGGTCGGGTGCTGCAATTGCCGGCTGAACGCGTATTCGGCCACCGGCGTCGGCAGGAAGCTGACCTGCAACGGCTGCGCGCACCACCAGTCGAGCAGCTCGTCGAGGTGCTCGTTGCGGATCGACGGCGGCGGCAGGTGCAAGGTCGCGCCAACACACAGCGCCGGCCAGACTTCCCAGGCCATGGCATCGAAACCGAAACCGGCGACACTCGCGGTCTGGCTGCCGGCCTGCAAGTCAAAGGCTTCAGCGTGCCAGTGCACGAGGTTTTCCAGAGTCGCATGCTCGACCATCACGCCTTTCGGTTGGCCGGTGGAGCCGGAGGTGTAGATCACGTAAGCCAGATGGTTCGGCGTCAATGCCGGCACCTGCGGATTGGCATCCGACAGGTGCTGCCAGAGGTCGTTGTCCAGATCGATGACCGGCACGCCACCGAGCAGATCGCGAGTCGATGCCTGCGCCACCACCGCCACCGGGGCGCAGTCCTGCAACAGATAGGCGATGCGTTCCGCCGGATACGCTGGATCAACCGGCACATAACCGGCGCCGGCCTTGAGGATCGCCAGCAACGCGACCAGCATGTCCGGGCTGCGCCGGGCACACAGGGCGACCCGGTCATCGGGCTGCACACCGAGGCCAATCAGGTGATGTGCCAGACGATTGGCCCGTTGATTGAGTTCGCCATAGCGCAACTGCTGCGCACTTTGCACCGCCGCCAAGGCCTCGGGATGCGCTGCCGCCTGAACCTCGAACAAACGCTGCACGGTTTGCGCCGGCGGGTATTGGCGACCGGTGATGTTAAACCCGACCACGACCCGCTGGCGTTCGCTCGGCGACAGCACCGAAATCTGTCGCAGCGGTGTGGCCGGATTGTGCTCCAGCGCCGTCAGCAGATTGTGCAGCGCGGTCTGCAAGTAATCGCAGACCCGCGCACCATCCACCTGCGGCACCGCTTGCACGCTAAGGCGGAAACCGGTGCCGAGGTCGTCGACGCTGACCACCAGCGGATAGTTGCTGCGCTCGCGCGAGCTGAGAATCTCGATCCCGTCCCAGGTCACACCAGCCGGTTCGGCCGCGCTGTGGCGATAGTTGAGCAAGCTGCTGAACAGCGGCAGCGACGCGGCAACACCGCTGCAACGCTGGGCCAGCGACAGCGAGGCCTGCTCATGCGCCAGCAGTTGCGCCAGACGTTCATGGGTAGCGCGCACGCCTTGCTGCACGTCGGTCGCGCCAACACTGACCCGCAACGGCAAGGTGTTGATGAACATGCCGAGTGCGCGGTCGGCGCCCTCGCCGCCCTGCATGCGCCCGAGCAGCACGGTGCCGAATACCACTTCCTCACGGCCCGAGACCTTTGCCAGCACCTGACCCCAGGCCTGGTGCACCAGACTCGCGGCGCTGATGCCGAGGCGCCGCGCCTGTTCGCGCAAGCGCTGGGCCACGCCCGAATCCAGCGCTTGCGCGCTCTCGACGCTGCTGCTGCCATCGCCATGCACGTCCTGCACACCGAAGGCCACAGTCGGCTCGTCGATGTCGCCGAGCATGTCGCGGAAGAACGCTTCATGCGCCTCGGCATTGGCCTGTTGCTGCGCCTGCGCCACGTAGTTGCGGTACTGCACCGGCATCGGCAAATCGGCGCCGCTCGGGTACAGGCTGTCGTTCATTTCCGCCAGCAACACTTCCAGTGCGGTGTGGTCGAGCACGATGTGGTGCAGCAACAGGATGCCGACCCAGCGCTGTTGTTCACGGTCTTCGGTGTAGGCCAGACGCATCAGCGGCGCGCGGCGCAGGTCGAGGCGGTAGTGCCGTGGATCGAACCGCGCCTGCATCTGCGCCAGCACATCGCCTTCCAGCAGGTCGGCGTCGATCCGCTCCAGTGCCAGCGGCGCTTCACGCCAGACCGCTTGCACCGGCTCTTCAAGCCCTTCCCAGACCACGCTGGTGCGCAGAATGTCGTGGCGCGCGATCACCGCATTCAACGCACGGACGAAGGCCTTGATCTGCGCCAGACCGGCGAAGGCGAATTGCGCCTGCAACACGTAGGGGTCACCGGCGCTGGTCGCCAGATGGTGATAGAGGATCCCCGCCTGCAAAGGTGCCAAGCCGTAAATGTCCTGAACATTGGCGACGCCGCTGGGCACGCTGGCGACCACGCGGTCGATGGCGGCCTGATCCAGCGTGGCCAGCGGCAACATGTCCGGGGTGATCCGCGTGCAATCGGCAGGAATCAGATTCTCCGGCACCTGCCGGGCGTGACGGTGACTCAAGGTCGCCGCCAATGCTGCCACGCTCGGCTGGCCGAACAGCACGCGCACGTCGCACTGCAAGTCGTGCTGGCGCATGCGCTCGATCAGTTTCACCGCCAACAACGAATGGCCGCCGAGTTCGAAGAAATTGTCGTGCCGCCCGACCTGCTCGACACCGAGCAGTCTCTGCCAGATGCCGGCGATCAGGGTTTCCACTGGCCCCAGCGGGGCTTCGAAACCGCGACGGGCGAACGCGTCGCTGTCCGGTTGTGGCAAGGCTTTGCGATCAAGCTTGCCGTTGGTGGTCAGCGGTATGGCGTCGAGGCGCACAAAGGCGCTCGGCACCATGTAGTCGGCCAGCGATTGCAGCAACGCGTCGCGCAATTGCGCGGCGCTCGGTTCAGTGCCTGCGGCGGCCAGCCAGTAGGCGACCAGACGCTTGTCACCGGGACTGTCTTCACGAGCGATCACCAGCGCTTCGCGCACACCGGCGCAGGCGGCGAGGCGAGCTTCAATTTCACCGAGTTCAATGCGGAAACCCCGGATCTTCACTTGATCGTCATTACGCCCCAGGTATTCGAGGCTGCCATCCGCTGACCAGCGCGCGAGGTCACCGGTCTTGTACAGGCGCGCTGCAGCACGGCCGCTGAACGGGTCGGCAATAAAGCGCTCAGCAGTCAACGCTTCACGATTGAGGTAGCCGCGGGCAACCCCGGCGCCACCGACGTACAACTCGCCGATCACGCCGGCCGGCACCGGTTCGCGCTGCGCGTCGAGCACGTACAGTTGCAGGTCGGGAATGCCCACGCCAATCGGGCTGCACCCGACCAGTAGCGAGTCCGCTGCCTCCAGTGGCCGATAGGTCACGTGCACCGTGGTTTCGGTGATGCCGTACATGTTCACCAACCGTGTACCGGCATTGCCGACCCGCGCGTACCACGGTTTGAGCAGGCCCGGTTCCAGCGCTTCGCCGCCGAAGATCACTTCGCGCAACGAGTGCTGCAGCGGGCTGCGGCCCTGCGCGGCGATCAACTGGCGGAAGGCGCTCGGCGTTTGATTGAGCACGGTGACGCCACTGTGGCACAGCAGCGCGTAGCAGTCGTCCGGCGAGCGGCTGACGGCCTGCGGCACCAGCAACAACTGGCCGCCAAACGCCAGCGCGCCCCAGATTTCCCACACCGAGAAATCGAAGGCGAAGGAATGGAACAGCGCCCACACGTCCTGCGGGTTGAAGTTGAACCAGTCGTGGGTCGCGGAAAACAGGCGCGTGACGTTGCGGTGTTCGACCATCACGCCTTTGGGCAGCCCAGTGGAGCCCGAGGTGTAGATCACGTAGGCGAGATGACTCGGACTCAGCTCGGGAATCTGCGGATTGCTGCTGAGTTCAGCCTGCAACTGCACACTGTCCAGATCGATGCTCGGCACTTCGAGCGCGCCAATCCGGTCCAGCGTATCGGCCTGAATCAGCAGCGCCACCGGGGCGCTGTCCTGCAGGGTGTAGGCGATGCGCTCCAGCGGATACGCCGGGTCGATTGGCACATAACCGGCGCCCGCCTTGAGGATACCGAGCAGGCCGATGAGCATTTGCGGGCCGCGCTCGACACAGATCGCCACGCGCTGATCCGGGCGAATTCCCTGTGCCAGCAGGTGATGCGCAAGCTGATTGGCGCGGCGGTTGAGCTCGCCGTAGCTCAGTGTCTGCTCCTCGAACAGCAGCGCTGTGGCCTCCGGGCGTGCCGCCGCATGCGCTTCGAACTGCTGATGAATCAACGGCGTTTCCGGGAATTGCGGCAACGGCGAGTTGACCCCGTGCACCAAGAATTCGCGCTCGGCGGCCGGCAGGATATTCAGGCGTTGCAGCGGCGCATCCGGAGTCGATTGCAAGGCCTGCAGCAGGCTGTGCAACGCGGTGTGCAGGTAAGCGGCGATGCGTTCGGCACCCAGCGCCGCATCCGCCAGCGCAGTGATGCGCAAGTCTTCGCCGAGGTCGTCGATGTTGATCGTCAGCGGGTAGTTGGTGCGCTCGCGGGCGCCCAGCACTTGCACGCCAGGGGCCAGTTCGCTGACCTCGGCGATCTCTTCGCTGCTGCTGTGGCGATAGTTGAGGATCGCGCTGAACAACGGCGTCGGCAGCGCCACCGCACTGCAACGTTGGGCCAGTGCCAGCGAGGTCTGTTCATGGCCGAGCAACGCGGTCAGGCGTCGATGGGTGGCCAGCACCCCGTCACGCACGCCGTCCGCCCCGACATCCACCCGCAGCGGCAAGGTGTTGATGAACATCCCCAGCGCCTGTTCGCCGCCCTCACCCGCCTCCATCCGCCCCAGCAACACGGTGCCGAACACCACAGCGGTGCGGCCCGACAACTGGCCGAGCACCCGCGCCAGCGCCAAGTGCATCAGGCTCGCCACACTGACCCCGAGCTGACGCGCCTGCGTGCGCAGTGGCCGGCTCAAGTCGGCGTCGAGCATCAGCACGGCTTCTTCGATGCTTTGGCCGTCGCCCTGCACGTCCTGCAGACCACAGGGCAAGGTCGGCTCGTCGATATCGGCGAGCATCTCGCGGAAAAACGCTTCGTGAACCTGCTCGTCCAGACGCAGACGGGCCTTGGCCAGGTGATCGCGATACGGCACCGGCGGCCCGACCTGCGCGGTCTGGCCGAGCAGGTGTGCGCGGGTTTCGCGGCGCACCACGTCGAGGGCGACGTGGTCCATGATCAGGTGGTGGAACAGCAACAGCGCAACCACGCGCCCGTTGGCCGGGTCCATGGCGTACACCAGACGCAGCAGCGGCGCCTGCTGGATGTCGAGGCGGAAGTATCGTGGATCATAGCGCTCCAGCAGTTGCGCCAATACATCCGCGCCCGGGTCGAGGGCGATTTCCTCGCAGTGCAGACGAGCCTGCCGCTGCACCACTTGCAGCGGTTCGTCCAGGCGTTCCCAGACAAACGAAGTGCGCAGAATGTCGTGGCGTTCGATCATCCACTGCAACGCCTCGGCGAAGGCCTCCAGCCGTTCGCGGCTGTCGAAGGCGAACCGCGCTTGTGACACGTAAGGATCGCCGGCGGGTGCCGACAGGTGCAGGTAAAGCATGCCCTCCTGCAACGGCGCCAGCGGGTAAATGTCCTGCAGGTTGGCGGCGCCACCGGGCACCTTGGCCACCAGCCGGTCGATGGTCGGCTGATCCAGTGTCACCAGCGGCAGCATGTCCGGGGTGATGCGAAACGCCGGGCTCAGCCAGTCGCCACCGTTTTGCGCGACCAGTTCCAGCAGCTGCGCCTTGTGTTCGCTGAGGCTGTCCCACAACGCATCGTCCAGCGCGTCGTCGCTGCCCAGGATGACCAGGTCTTCATCGTCCTGTTGAAGGCGGATCGCATGGGTGGAAAGAACAGCCATCAGTTCGCTGAAATGCATGGGATAACCTGCTGTAAATACGAGAAAAAGGAGCGCGCAGCCGCGAGTCCGTGCCTGCTGTGTGCAGCCTGGAAAAACTAAAACATCGGGGCTTGCGGGGCTGACATGGGAAGCGGGGACAAGCGTCCGGCTCGGTCGCCGCAATCACCCTGTAGGAGCTGCCGCAGGCTGCGATCTTTTGATCTTGCTGTTAAAAG
>NZ_JBQEPG010000023.1:0-89506 GCF_052045635.1 Pseudomonas sp. 22189 | reverse complement strand
GGCAGTTGGAGATTGGTCGGCTGGGAGGTCACCATCACTGGCAGGCCAGCTCCCACAGAGAGATTGGGTGCAGGCAGTTAGAGATTGGTCGGCTGTCAGGCCGCCATCACTGGCAAGCCAGCTCCCACAGTTGGATTGAGTGCAGGCAGTTGGAGATTGGTCGGCTGGGAGGTCACCATCACTGGCCGGCCAGCTCCCACAGAGAGATTGGGTGCAGGCAGTTAGAGATTGGTCGGCTGTCAGGCCGCCATCGCTGGCAAGCCAGCTCCCACAGTTGGATTGAGTGCAGGCAGTTGGAGATTGGTCGGCTGGGAGGTCACCATCACTGGCAGGCCAGCTCCCACAGAGAGATTGGGTGCAGGCAGTTAGAGATTGGTCGGCTGTCAGGCCGCCATCGCTGGCAAGCCAGCTCCCACAGTGGGATTGGGTGCAGGCAGTTGGAGATTGGTCGGCTGTCAGGCCGCCTTCGCGAGCAAGCTCGCTCCCACAGTGGATTGGGTGTGGGCTGTTGGAGTTGGTCGGCTGGGAGGTCACCACCACTGGCAGGCCAGCTCCCACAGTTGGATTGAGTGCAGGCAGTTGGTGATTGGTCGGCTTTCAGGCCGCCATCGCGAGCAGGCTCACCCCCTACAGCAAAGCAAAAGCCGACCGCAGGCTCTTCACCACTCAATGGCCGAGTGTCAGCTCGCCGAAAGCTCTTGATCTTGACTCACCGGCCCGTCGGCAGGCTGAGCGGAGGGATTGATCCGGGGGTGGGAGCGAAGCGACCGTTCGACGAAGTCGAACACATCGAGAGGAGGTGCAGCGAAGCAAACCGGAGGCGATGCGCCCGGATCGATACCGGAGCGAAGGAACCCCGAGCTTTAGCGAGCGGGCCGAACGTCAGGGCACAGACCTTTGGTTCCTTTGGGGCGTTTGCCAAAGGGACTCGCTGTAAGAGCGAAACCGTCAGCGGCAGCACCCGAAGCAACGGATATTCACACAGAACCCAACAGCCTGGTCGGCCCAAAGGCCGCCAAGGTCAAACCACATCAACCCCCACATGAATCGCATCATGCCGCCAAAACTCCAGATCACAATCAATCAACCGCTCATGCTGATCATAATTGACCCGAGCAATCCGTAACCCCGGACTCCCGACAGACACGCGCAAAGCCGCCGCCGCATCCACCGACAACGACGTCGGCACAATCTCGAACCGCACCCGCCCATAGCGCAAATCGTAATGCCGCGCATACAACTCGGTCATCGACTGATTCAAATCAAACCCCAGAATCCCCGGAAAATACTGCGGATTCAGATAGTGCTCCACATACAGCACCAGCCGCCCGTCAATCCGCCGCGACCGACAAATCTGAATCACGCTCGACAAAGCAGGCAACTGCAACAACGCACACACCGCCACCGACGCCGGCTGCAACCGCGCCGAAATCACCTCGGTCGACGGCACCCGCCCCTGTGCACTGACCATCGCGTGAAAGTGACTGCGCTGCATCAGGTTGTACGCCAGACGCGGCGGCGAAACGAACCAGCCACGGCGCTCCTCGCGATAAATCTGCCCCTGCGCCTCCAGCTGCAACAACGCCTCACGCACCGTGATGCGCGTGGTGCCGAACAACTCACTGAGCTTGCGCTCGGCCGGCAGCTTGCTGCCCGGCGCCAACAGGCCATGATCGAGCTGCTCCTGCAGCACCTGGCCGATGGCTGTCACCGCTTTTGTTGCCTCATCGCGCATCAACGTTACCTATCTGGACTAGACCAGCACTGTTTCGGGGCAAAAACCGTACGGCCTGCAAGCCGTTTCCATGTCTTGCAAGCCTAGGCAGTGCAGATGACCGAGAGATGACAAACCCGCCCGACGGTCGCCTTCATGACTTGCAATACATCGGCCAAGTGCCTTGTCTGCCGGGGCTTTGACCTTGGTCTACGCTTAGCGGGCAAGCGCCGAAACCGGGCAAATAAAAGGCCTGCCGGGCGACCGCCGACATCAAAGTGTCATCCAGCCCGCTTAAATTGGCTCAGGTATTGCTGACCTAGACCAACACAAACCGCAATCGCAGCGTTGAACACGACCAAGGAGCTTCGGAATGAAACAGCTTTTCCTGGCAACACTGTTAGGCTCGACCATTGCAATGTGCACCGCCGCCATGGCGGCCGACACCGATCTGAAAACCCTCGAAGCCGCTGCGAAAGCGGAAGGCGCCGTCAACAGCGTCGGCATGCCCGATGACTGGGCCAACTGGAAAGGCACCTGGGAAGACCTGGCCAAGACCTACGGCCTGAAACACATTGACACCGACATGAGCTCGGCCCAGGAAATCGCCAAGTTCGCCGCTGAAAAAGACAACGCCACCGCCGACATTGGCGACGTTGGCGCCGCCTTCGGCCCGATCGCGGTCAAGCAGGGCGTGGTGCAACCGTACAAACCGAGCACCTGGGATCAGGTGCCGGCCTGGGCCAAGGACAAGGACGGCAACTGGGCACTGGCCTACACCGGCACCATCGCCTTCATCGTCAACAAGAAGCTGCTGCACGGTTCCGAAGTACCGACCAAATGGGCTGACCTCAAGGGTGGCAAATACAAGGTTTCCATCGGTGACGTGAGCACCGCCGCGCAAGCCGCCAACGGCGTACTGGCCGCTGCCCTGGCCAACGGTGGCGACGAGAAGAACCTCCAGCCGGCCCTGCTGCTGTTTGCAGACATCGCCAAGCAAGGTCGCCTGTCGATGGCCAATCCGACCATCGCCACCATGGAAAAAGGCGAGATCGAAGTCGGCGTGGTCTGGGACTTCAACGGCCTGAGTTATAAGGCCAAGATGGCCAACCCGGATGACTACGTGGTGCTGATCCCGTCCGACGGCTCGGTGATTTCCGGCTACACCACCATCATCAACAAGTACGCAAAAAACCCGAACGCCGCCAAGCTGACCCGCGAATACATCTTCAGCGACGCCGGCCAGACCAACCTGGCGCGCGGCAACGCCCGTCCGATCCGTGCCGAACATCTGCAACTGCCGGAAGACGTGAAGGCCAAGCTGCTGCCAAACGAGCAGTACAAGAAGGTCACGCCAATCAAGGACGCCGACGCGTGGGAAAAAACCTCCAAGGCCCTGCCGCAGAAGTGGAACGAAGAAGTCATCGTCGAGATGAAGTAATCCTTCATCTGTAGGAGCTGCCGCAGGCTGCGATCTTTTGATCTTGCTTTTAAAAGGCAGAGTCAAAAGATCGCAGCCTGCGGCAGCTCCTACATTGAACGATCCAAGTTTTGTTTTCGGAGTTTTTGCCCCTATGAAGCACAACGTCATCCTTGTCGTGCTCGACGGTCTCAACTACGAGGTCGCGCGTCACGCCATGGGGCATCTGCAGGCTTACGTTGGCGCAGGACGCGCCGCACTCTATCAGTTGGAGTGCGAGTTGCCGGCCCTGTCCCGACCGCTTTACGAATGCATCCTCACCGGCGTGCCGCCGATCGACAGTGGCATCGTCCACAACAACGTCGCGCGTCTGTCCAACCAGCGCAGCATCTATCACTACGCCCGCGACGCCGGCCTGAAAACCGCCGCAGCGGCCTATCACTGGGTCAGCGAGCTGTATAACCGCTCGCCGTTCGTCGTGGCCCGCGACCGGCACACCGAAAATCTGTCATTGCCGATCCAGCACGGCCATTTCTACTGGAGCGATCACTACCCGGATTCGCACCTGTTTGCCGACGCGGAAAACCTGCGCCTGCGCCATGCGCCGAACTTTCTGCTGATTCACCCGATGAACATCGACGACGCCGGCCACAAGCACGGCCTCGACTCCACGCAATACCGCAATAGCGCACGCTCGGCGGACATCATCCTCGCCGACTACCTGCAAGGCTGGCTCGATGCGGGCTATCAGGTACTGGTTACCGCCGACCACGGCATGAACAACGACCGCTCGCACAACGGCCTGTTACCGGAAGAGCGGCAGGTGCCGCTGTTCGTTTTCGGTGACGCCTTCAGCTTCAATATTGATGCCGCGCCGAAACAAACCGAGATCTGCGGCACCGTCTGCGAACTGCTCGGCGCCCCCCACGACAAACCTGTATGCCGGGAGCTGCTCAAGTGAATGCCATGACTCGCGGCAAATGGCAGGCAGCCCTGTGCCTGGTGCCGTTCGCCCTGTTCTTTATCGTGTTCGAAATCGCCCCGCTGGTCTGGGTGATGATCAACAGCCTGCAATCGGAAGAATTCGGCTGGGGCTTCGCCAACTTCAGCAAGATCTTCAGTTCCAAGTTCTATCTGCAGGCGATTCAGTACAGCCTGGAGATCAGTTTCTGGTCGAGTGTGTTCGGCATCATCATCGCCGTGCTCGGCGCGTACTCATTGCGTCGGGTCGACTCGAAACTGCGCAACTTCGTGAATGCCTTCGCCAACATGACCAGCAACTTCGCCGGCGTGCCCCTGGCCTTCGCGTTCATCATCCTGCTCGGCTTCAACGGCAGCATCACGATCATGCTCAAGCAGGCCGGGATCATTCAGGACTTCAACCTGTACTCGAAAACCGGCCTGATCATCCTCTATACCTACTTCCAGATTCCCCTCGGCGTGCTGCTGCTCTACCCGGCCTTCGACGCCTTGCGTGAAGACTGGCGCGAATCCGCTGCGCTGCTCGGCGCCAACGGCTGGCAGTTCTGGCGGCATATTGGTCTGCCGGTGCTGACTCCGGCACTGCTCGGTACATTTGTGATCCTGCTGGCCAACGCTCTCGGCGCCTACGCCACGGTGTACGCCTTGACCACCGGTAACTTCAACGTGCTGCCGATCCGCATCGCGGCAATGGTTTCCGGGGATATTTCCCTCGATCCGAATCTGGCCAGCGCCCTGGCCGTGGTGCTGGTGGCGTTGATGACCCTCGTCACCGTCGTGCATCAATTGCTGCTGAAGAGGAGCTACCATGTCTCGCGCTGAATCCGGCCCGGCCGGCGTCTACCACCGCGTCGTGGTTTATTTGCTGTTCGCGATCCTGCTGCTGCCGCTGGTGGGCACGCTGATCTATTCGATCGCCAGCAGCTGGTCGGCGACCATCCTGCCCAGCGGTTTCACCTTCAAGTGGTACCTCCAGCTGTGGAGCGATCCGCGCTTTCTGCATGCTTTCGGCCAGTCGCTGCTGGTGTGCGTGGGCGCGCTGGTGCTGTCGGTGGTGCTGATCCTGCCGTTGCTGTTCGTGGTGCATTACCACTTCCCGAAACTCGATGCGCTGATGAACATCCTGATCCTGCTGCCCTTCGCGGTGCCGCCAGTGGTGTCGTCGGTAGGCCTGTTGCAACTGTACGGTTCGGGGCCGCTGGCGATGGTCGGTACGCCGTGGATCCTGATCGGTTGCTACTTCACCGTGGCGCTGCCGTTCATGTACCGGGCGATCACCAACAACCTGCAGGCGATCAACCTGCGCGACCTGATGGACGCCGCGCAACTGCTCGGCGCCAGCACCTTTCAGGCCGCGTTTCTGGTGGTACTGCCGAACCTGCGCAAAGGCCTGATGGTCGCGCTGCTGCTGTCGTTCTCGTTCCTGTTCGGGGAATTCGTGTTCGCCAACATCCTCGTCGGCACGCGCTACGAAACCCTGCAGGTGTACCTGAACAACATGCGCAACAGCAGCGGCCACTTCACCAGTGCGCTGGTGATCTCGTACTTCTTTTTCGTGCTGGTCCTGACCTGGATCGCCAACATCTTGAACAAGGACAAAAGCGAATGAGCTACGTCAGCGTCCAACACCTGCAGAAAAACTACGCGGGCACCACGGTGTTCAGCGACATCAACTGCGAAATCAACAAAGGCGAGTTCGTCACCCTGCTCGGCCCGTCCGGTTGCGGCAAGTCCACCCTGCTGCGTTGTATCGCCGGGCTGACGCCGGTGGATGGCGGCAAGATCCTCCTTGATGGCGTCGACATCGTGCCGCTGAGCCCGCAGAAACGCGGGATCGGCATGGTGTTCCAGAGCTACGCGCTGTTCCCCAACATGACCGTCGAGCAGAACGTCGCCTTCGGCCTGCGTATGCAGAAGGTCAATCCTGACGACAGTCACAAACGCGTCAGCGAAGTGTTGAAAATGGTTGAACTGCACGACTTCGCCAGCCGCTATCCGCATCAGTTGTCCGGTGGCCAATGCCAGCGTGTCGCCCTCGCCCGCTCCTTGGTCACCCGCCCACGCCTGTTGTTGCTGGATGAACCGCTGTCGGCGCTGGATGCGCGAATCCGCAAACACCTGCGCGAACAGATCCGCCAGATCCAGCGCGAACTCGGCCTGACCACCATCTTCGTCACCCACGACCAGGAAGAAGCGCTGACCATGTCCGACCGGATTTTCCTGATGAACCAGGGAAAGATCGTGCAAAGCGGAGACGCCGAAACCCTCTACACCGCACCGGTCGATGTGTTCGCCGCCGGCTTCATCGGCAACTACAACCTGCTCGACGCCGACAGTGCCTCAAAGCTGTTGCAACGGCCGATCAGCCACCGCATCGCGATTCGCCCGGAAGCCATCGAACTGAGCCTCAATGGCGAACTCGACGCGCAGATCCGCAGCCACAGCCTGCTCGGCAACGTGATCCGCTACCGGGTCGAAGCACGCGGCGTGGAACTGCTGGTCGACGTGCTCAACCGCTCGGCGGCGGATCTGCATCCCGACGGTCAGCGTCTGGCGCTTTCCATCGATCCGACGGCCCTGTGTGAGGTAGCCTGATGACTTTGCTGACGTTGAAGAGAGAACTGCACTGATGGCCCTGGCAATTTTTGATCTGGACGAAACCCTGATCCACGGCGACTGCGCCACCCTCTGGAGCGAGCAGATGGGGCGCCTGGGCTGGGTCGATCCCGAGTCGTTCATGCGCAAGAACAACGAGCTGATGGACGCCTACAGCCATGGCAAATTGCGCATGGAAGAATTCATGGCGTTCAGCCTCGAGCCGATGATCGGGCGTACCCCGGAAGAGCTCGAGCACCTGGTCGGCCCATGGGTCGAAGACTTTATCGAACCGATCATCTTCAGCGACGCGACCAAAACCATCGCCGCCCATCGCAAGGCCGGTGACCGGATTCTGGTGATCTCGGCCTCGGGCACGCACCTGGTCAAACCGATTGCCGAACGCCTGGGCATCGATGAAATTCTCGGCATCGAACTGGACGTCGCGCACGGCGTTTACACTGGCCAGACCGTCGGCACCCTGACCTACCGCGAAGGCAAGATCACCCGCCTGCTGGAATGGCTGGACGCCGAGGAAGAGAACCTGGAAGGCGCGAGTTTCTATTCAGATTCACGCAATGATCTGCCGTTGCTGCTGAAGGTGGATTTCCCGCATGTGGTGAATCCGGATCCGGTGTTGCTGGAGCACGCCGAAAAAGCCGGCTGGCCGATCCATCTCTGGAAGTAAAAACAACGATCGCAGCCTGCGGCAGCTCCTACAGGGTGTACACCCTCCCACTGTAGGAGCTGCCGCAGGCTGCGATCTTTTGATCTTGCCCTTCCAATCAGCTCAGACTGTCGTCAATCACCAGCACCACTTTCCCCGAAACCGTATTGCTCGCCAGCTCGGCAAACGCCGCCTCGGCGTCTTTCACCGGAAAGGTTTTCGCCAGTTGCGGACTCAACCGCCCCTCGGCAAACAGGGGCCACACATGCTGGCTCAAGTCGCTGAACAGATCGGCCTTGAACTGATCATCGCGACTGCGCAACGTCGAACCAAGCAACTGCACTCGCTTGGCCAGAACCTGCGCCAGGTCCAGTTTCGCCTCACGCCCGCCCATCAGGCCGATCAGCACCCAACGACCGTCCAGCGCCGTCAGCTTGAGGTTGAGCGCGGCGTAATTACCGCCGACCGGATCGAGGATCACGTCAAACGGACCGAAGTCGCGCAGACTCTCCAGGTCATCGCTGCGCACCACCCCGCCCTGGGCGCCCAGCGCTTCACAGTAGGCCAGACGCTCGGGCGAGCCAACGCTGACCCAACAGGGATTGCCAAACGCCTTGCACAGCTGAATGGCGGCTGAACCAATTCCACTCGCGCCAGCATGCAGCAGAACCTTCTCGCCCGGTTTCAACGCCGCCAGTTGAAACACGTTGAGCCAGACCGTTGCATAAACCTCGGGTAATGCTGCGGCCTCGATCAACGAAACACCTTCGGGCACCGGCAGCACGTGCCGTCCGTCGACGACCACCTCTTCAGCCATTGCGCCCCCGGCCAGCAACGCGCAGACCCGGTCGCCGACCTGCCAGGACGAGCCGGCGCCGACTTCGCTGATCACCCCGGAGCACTCAAGACCGAGCACCTGACTGGCACCGGGCGGCGGTGGATAAAGCCCGGCTTTCTGTAATAAATCGGCGCGATTGAGGCCGGCTGCCGCCACACGAATGCGCACTTGTCCTACATCACATGCCGGACTCGGCTCTTCAACCCATGCCACTTGACCTTCAACGCCTTGCAATGCCTTCACAGTGCCTCCATAGTGAGTCTGGACTGAGCCCGAAGCTGTAGCGCCGGGCTTTTTGCATTATGCGACCGGCTCTCGTAGAACCGGCGACTTCAAAGACGGCCTAATATGCGTTATCAATTGTCCCCGCGTCGAATCAGCATGAAGCATTTGCTCCCCAGCACCGCCCTCGCTCTTTTCATCGGTATCGGCTTGTTGCCGATGTCGGGCAAAACCTTCGCAGCCAACAGCTGGGACAACTTGCAGCCTGATCGCGACGAAGTGATCGCCAGTCTCAACGTCGTCGAGTTGCTCAAGCGTCACCACTACAGCAAGCCGCCGCTCGACGATGCGCGCTCGGTGATCATCTACGACAGCTACATCAAGCTGCTGGACCCGTCGCGCAGCTATTTCATGGCCAGCGACATCGCCGAATTCGACAAGTGGAAGACCCAGTTCGACGACTTCCTCAAAAGCGGCGACCTCAACGCCGGGTTCACCATCTACAAGCGCTATCTGGATCGCGTCAAGGCGCGTCTGGACTTCGCCATTGCGGAGCTGAACAAGGGCGTCGACAAGATGGATTTCACCACCAAGGAGACCCTGCTGATCGATCGCAAGGACGCCCCTTGGCTCAAATCCACCGCTGAACTCGACGACCTGTGGCGCAAACGCGTCAAGGACGAAGTGCTGCGGCAGAAGATTGCCGGCAAGGATTCCAAGCAGATCCAGGAAACCCTGACCAAGCGCTACAAGAATCAGTTGGCGCGCCTCGATCAGACCCGCGCGGAAGACATCTTCCAAGCGTACATCAACACCTTCGCCATGTCCTACGACCCGCACACCAACTATCTGTCGCCGGATAACGCGGAGAACTTCGACATCAACATGAGCCTGTCCCTGGAGGGCATCGGCGCCGTGTTGCAGAGCGACAACGATCAAGTGAAAGTCGTACGTCTGGTGCCGGCAGGCCCGGCCGACAAGACCAAACAGGTCGCACCGGCCGACAAGATCATCGGCGTTGCCCAGGGCAACAAAGAGATGGTCGACGTGGTGGGCTGGCGTCTGGACGAAGTGGTCAAGCTGATCCGCGGCCCGAAAGGCACCGTGGTGCGCCTGGAAGTGATTCCGGCGAGCAATGCGCCGAACGACCAGACCAGCAAGATCGTGCCGATCACTCGCGAAGCGGTGAAGCTTGAAGACCAGGCGGTGAAAAAGTCCGTGCTGAACCTGAAACAGGACGGCAAGGACTACAAGCTCGGCGTCATTGAGATCCCGGCTTTCTACCTCGACTTCAAGGCGTTCCGTGCCGGTGATCCGGATTACAAGAGCACCACCCGTGACGTCAAGAAACTGCTGACCGAACTGCAGAAAGAGAAAGTCGACGGCGTGGTCATCGACCTGCGCAACAACGGCGGCGGCTCCCTGCAGGAAGCCACCGAACTGACCAGCCTGTTCATCGACAAGGGCCCGACCGTCCTCGTGCGTAATGCCGATGGCCGCGTCGATGTCCTCGAAGATGAAAACCCGGGCGCGTTCTACAAAGGCCCGATGGCACTGCTGGTCAACCGCCTGTCCGCGTCGGCTTCGGAGATCTTCGCCGGCGCCATGCAGGACTACCATCGCGCATTGATCATCGGTGGCCAGACCTTCGGCAAAGGCACCGTACAGACCATTCAGCCGCTGAACCATGGCGAACTGAAACTGACCCTGGCCAAGTTCTACCGGGTTTCCGGGCAGAGCACCCAGCATCAGGGCGTACTGCCGGACATCGACTACCCGTCGATCATCGACACCAAGGAAATCGGCGAAAGTGCCCTGCCGGAAGCCATGCCGTGGGACACCATCAAGGCGGCAATCAAGCCGGCCTCCGATCCGTTCAAACCGTTCCTCGCGCAGCTCAAGTCCGAGCACGACGCACGCAGCGCCAAAGACGCCGAGTTCGTGTTCATCCGCGACAAGCTGGCCCTGGCGCAGAAGTTGATGGAAGAAAAAACCGTCAGCCTCAACGAAGCCGATCGTCGTGCCCAGCACGCGGACATCGATGCCAAGCAACTGGCGATGGAAAACATCCGTCGCAAAGCCAAAGGCGAAGAGCCGCTCAAAGAGCTGAAGAAAGAAGATGAAGACGCGCTGGCTGCGGCTGAGCCGGACAAGGTCAAACCAGAAGACGACGCCTACCTGAGCGAAACCGGACGCGTGCTGCTGGATTACCTGAAGCTGAGCAACCAGGTGGCCAAGAAGTAAGATGATGGCAATTTAGTGGTGACGCTCCCCGGAGCGTCATCAAACAGTCATCATTCTGTCGTGAAATAAAGGACTGGGAGCGCCTCTTCAAGCAAGAGCGCTCCCAGTCCTTTTTTTATCGCCAGAGATTGCCATGACCACGACCGAACAGCTGAGTGCCTTGAGCTCGATCCTGACTCAAAGCGGTTTGCACAGCCTGTTCCAGCCGATCATCTGTCTCTCCGAGCGCCGCATTCTCGGCTACGAAGCCCTTACCCGAGGCCCGTCCAACAGCCCGCTACACTCGCCTATCGCGCTGTTTGCCGTGGCGCGTCAGGCCGGCCGCTTGAGCGAACTGGAGATCGCCTGCCGCCAGTCTGCCTGCCGTCGTTTCAACGAGCAGCAATTGCCGGGCAAGCTGTTCCTCAACGTCTCGCCGGAGTCCCTGCTCGAAGCCGCGCACCAACCGGGACGGACCCTGCAACTGCTGCAGGACTTCGGCATTCCACCGAGCCAAGTAGTGATCGAACTCACCGAACAGACGCCGATCGACGATTTCCAGTTGCTGCAAACCGCCCTGCATCACTATCGGGCGATGGGCTTTTCGATTGCGCTGGATGACTTGGGCGCCGGCTATTCGAGCCTGCGTCTGTGGTCAGAACTGCGCCCGGATTACGTGAAGATCGACCGGCACTTTATCGACGGCATTCATCAGGACGCGTTGAAACGAGAGTTCGTCGGCTCGATCCTGCAAATCGCCAAGGCCTCAAGGGCGCAGGTGATTGCCGAGGGGATCGAGTTGCCAGAGGAACTGGCGGTGCTGACCGAAATGGGCGTCGATCTGGTACAGGGTTACCTGCTCGGTCGTCCACAGGAGCATCCGCCCCGCGACGCCCGGGCCTTGATGCCGAAACACGACAGCAGCGCCGTGGCATTGAACGACGAAGGCAGCGACCTCAGCGCCCTGCTCAACGACCAACCGGCGGTGCATCGCGACACACCAACCGCGACGGTGCTGGAGGCCTTCCGCCGCCAGGCCAATCTGAATTCACTGGCAGTGCTCGACGAACAGGGCCAGCCGTGCGGCATCGTCCATCGCCATTCGTTGTCCGACGCGCTGCTCAAACCGTTCGCCACCGACCTGTTCGCACGCAAACCGATCAGCCGCCTGATGAACGACGACTTCCTCGCCGTGGAAATGAGCCAGTCGCTGCAACAGGTCAGCCGCCTGATCACCAGCCGCGCCCGGCAGCGCATCGAAGAAGATTTCATCATCACCCTCAACGGCGGCTATCTCGGCCTCGGTCGGGTGATCGACGTGCTCAAACTGATCACCGAATTGAAAATCCAGCAGGCACGCTACGCCAACCCGCTGACCCTGCTGCCCGGCAACGTACCGATCCAGCAATGCCTGACCCGCCTGCTGCAACAGGGCCGCGAGTCGATCATCTGCTACGTCGACATCGACAGCTTCAAACCCTTCAACGACATCTACGGCTACGGCCGTGGCGACGAAGTCCTGCTGTGCCTGGCGCAATGCCTGAACGAACGCGTCGACCCGTCCCGCGACTTCGTCGGCCACATCGGCGGCGACGACTTCCTGCTGGTGCTCGGCCCGGAAGACTGGCGCAAACGCCTCAATCAACTACTCGACGACTTCCAGAGCCAATGCCGCCGTTTCTATCGCCCGGAGCATCTTGAGGCTGGCTGCTTCATCGCGCCGAATCGCCAAGGGACTCGGCAGGAGTATCCGTTGTTGTCACTCTCCATCGGCGTCGTCCACTTGCACCCCGCAGCCTGCGCAGAACTGGATGCCAGCCAACTCGCGGAAATGGCTTCGCAGGCGAAGCATCATGCGAAGAATGTTCCGGGGTATAGCGTGCATGTGATTGAAAGTATGGATGCTCTACCGTTTACCGAAGCCCTCGTTTCTGGCCATCGTTGATGTTTTCAAATAATCGAAGCTACCATATAGACCGATCTTCACTAGCGGCTTTTGCAAGATCCAGTTCCCAAACCTCTATCGCCAATTTATAAATATCCTCAAAAAAACCTCGAGGATTTTCAAGGGAATCCCACTCTTCACGAGGCCAACTTGCGGCTTCGCAAGGATCGATCTCGAACAAATGCTGAAAGTCACATGTTGGATCCGCGAGTTTTACTTCCAGATTCTCAAGTAAGACCAGTTTGTGCCGATGAGAGAGGTACGGCAGATCCAGACAATACTTTCGGATCAAAGCCTCCCGATCACCAGGATCATCGGGATTGTAAACTTCGAGTTCTACCCCTCGTGTTTCTTCCCGATCATAAACATCGAACATACCAATAAACCACATTAACCGCGGATCAAAAGGCTCATTCAAAAACGGATCTTTCAACATTACTTACCCTCAGCAGGAAAACCCGTAAACGGCTTCTGTATATTTACCTGATCGAATTTCACTTCGAACCAATTCATATCCTCATTGAGGCTCGGATTTTTCTGATCCATTCTATTTGGCCTATACCCACGCCCCGCCCCAGGCAACTCCAACCTAACTATTGGATTACCTTTTTGATCTTTCCCTGTGTGCATAATTAAACCATCTTTATCCTTTGTCATCGCTTTATTCAACGCGCCCAAATGCATCCGCCAGTTATGAAACTGAGAGCTAAGATTTCCTCTTGCACGTACTGGGACAATACCAGTATGAGGATCAGCACCATTAATTCCACGTTGCTTAAGGGCTCGATCAGGAATTTCGGAGCTGTGTTTTTTTACGGTGTGCATACCATAAAGATCTTCATACTCATGTACCCGACGCTTCGCATTCTCCTCAGCCACCTCATCAAGCCTCGCCCGCCGCTCCTGCGCTGTCATCTTCGGCAGTGGAGGCGCACCTTCTTCGACAACTGCACGACCCGCCTCGTAGCGCATCGGACGGCGCGGTGTCGGCGGTGGACAATTGGAGTTCAACCCCAACGGATCCACCCACCCCGTCGGATTCGGCACGTACTGGTACTGATTCAACCCACCCGCCAACTTGATCGGATCCGGTGTCAGATACCGTCCCAACCTCGGGTCGTAATACCGATGCCGGTTGTAATGCAGCCCGCTCTCCGCATCGAAATACTGCCCCTGAAAGCGCAGCGGCTGGTCGAGGTAGTCCTCGCCCGCCAGGGTGATCGCCGCGACCTTGCCGTAGGCGTCGTACTGCGCCGACCAGACGATTTCGCCGCTGTAATCGGTGAGTTCCTGCGGGGTGCCGAGGTGGTCGAGCTGGTAGTAGAACGGGCAGGCGCGTTTCGGGCCTTTGCCGTCGAGCAGCGCCAGCGGGCGGAAGGTGCCGGGTTCGTAGACGTAGCTGCGGTGGTGGGTTTTGCTGCTTTCGGCGACGAGGTGGTCGCCTTGCCAGAAGAACTCGGTGGCATGGCCGTCGACAGTCTTGCGGATGCGTCGGCCGAAGGCGTCGTATTGGTAGGTCGCGGTTTGGCCGTCGGGGCGGGTCAGGCCGATCAGGCGGTGCTGGCAGTCGTAGCGGTATTCGGTGATCAGCAGTTGATCGCGGCCACGACGCTCGCGGATCAGGTTGCCGAAGGCGTCGTAGTCGTAGTGCCGGTCGCCCTGCATCAGCAGGCGGTTGCCCTTGATCCGGGTGGGGCCGGGACGGTCCTGCATCAGCAGGTTGCCGGCCGGGTCGTGGGCGAAGGCTTCGGGCAGTTCGTCGCGCGAGTGGCGGACGCGAATCAGCCGGTCGAGGGCATCGTAGCCATAGGTGCGCTGACCGTGACGGCTGTCGGCAATGTGTTCCAGATTGCCGTTGGCGCTGTAGGCATAATCGCGGCGATACAGCGAAGCGTGCTGATGGCCTACAGCGTGGGCCAGCAAACGGCCTTGATCGTCGTAGGCATATTCGCTGAGCAACAGGCCTTGTTGGCGTTGTTGTTCGCGACCCGATTGATAGACGTGGCTGGTCAGCCGCGTGCCATTAAGGTTAATGGCGGTCAGCGCGCCGCCCTTGGCGTAGTGATAGTCGAGCGTGCTGTTGTCCGGCAGACGCTGGCGCTTGAGCTGGCCGCAGGCGTCATAGGCATAACGCAAGGTGCCCCAGCCCTGATGCTCGGTGATCAGCCGGTCCTGCAGGTCGTATTCAAAGGCCAGTGGATGTTGCTGGCCATCATCGACCCCGGTTAATCGGCCCAGGCGGTCGTAGGTGTAAGCCACCTCAACCCCGTCCGGCAGGGTTTTCAGCAGCAGACGCCCGGCCGCATCACGCGCGTAGGCAGTGACCAGCGTCGAGCCGTCATCGCCGAACTCGGTTTTTTCCAGCAGGTGCCCGTTACGGTCGTAGGCGTACGCGGTGCGCCGGCCGTCGAAGCCGGTTTCCTGTCGGATCAATCCGGTTGGCGTGTAGTCCAGTCGGTACTTTTCGCCGGACTCGTTCTCGATTTCCGTCAGCAGCAGTTGCGCATGGTCGTAGCGATACTGCACCCGCGTGCCGTCGGGATTGATCCTGCGCGAGACCAGGTGCAGGTCGTCGTCATACTCGTAGCGGGTGATGCGCCCGAGTTCGTCACGCTCGGCCGTGACCTGGCCGTACGCGCCGTAGCTGTAGGCGCGAGTGGCGCCTGTAGGCAACGTCGTCTGAACCAGTCGGCCAACGGCGTCCCACTGCTGGCGAGTGATCGCACCGTGTTCGTCGCATGAGGTCGTCCGCCGCCCCAGCGCATCGTAGGAAAAGCGCCGTACACCACCGTCGGGCAGGGTTTCCTCGGTCAGTTGGCCAAGGTCGTTCCAGACAAAAATGTGCCGGCTGGTGTCCGGATAACGGACCGACAGTAACTGCCCGCGCGTGTCGTAGTAGTAATAGGTGACCTGGCCGTCCGGATCGACCGCCTCGGTGACATCGCCCTCGGCGTTGCGCCGAAACGTCCACACCGCCTCGCCGCGTGAACGGCTGTGCAGGAAACCGTTGCGGTACTCATAGGACGTTGGCTCATCGTCCGGCGGAAGCAGCGCGATCAGCCGTCCGACGTCGTCGTAGCGGTATTCGGTGACCGCACCCAGCGGATCCTGCTCGGCGATCACCCGGCCCGCAGCGTCATAAGCCTTGAGGTGCTCACCGCCATCGGCCTCGACCTTGCGCACCAGCCGCGCGCTGTCATCGTGGACGTAGGTTTCTTCGCTGCCATCAACGTAATGCACCGTGACGCGGCCGCTGTCGTCCCAGACATACCGCGTATTCATCTGCGCGAAGGAGGCCCAATGGCGCACGCAACGCGCAGCTTTGCCGGAACGCTCCCACTCCCAGAAAAAGCTCGCGCCGCCGCTCAGTTGCCGCTGCAGGATGACGTGCTGATCGTCGTAGTCGTAACGCTCGCTGTCACCGACGGCGTTGGTCGCGGCCAACAATCGCTGACGGGCGTCGTAGCCATAACTGACCAGCGTTTGCTCGGTACGCCAGCCACCCGCCGCAAACACCTGGTAATCAACTGCCACCAGATGCGCCCGGTCGTAGCGCAACAGCAGCGAGCGACCCGCGCCATTGTCCAGGCGGAGAATTCGCTGCTGATGATCGCGAGAAACGGTCAGACGATTGCCATACGCATCACTGACCGCCGTCAGCCGCCCGGCACGAAAGTGATAAAACCGCGCCGCCTCCCCCGCCAGCGCGAGGATCAGTTCTTCCGGCTCATCGCCGAGAAAAATCGCCGCCCGCGACAGGCTGTTGTGAATCTGCGGCCGTTCAACACTGGGCAATGGGAACCGCGTGCGGCGGTTCTCGTGATCGACCCAGACCACCGCCTCGCCATCGAACTCCAGCCGATGCGCCAGCGAATGACTCCAGCCAAACCCCAGCCCGACATCGATCTCCACCGCGCTGGTGCGGTACAACCGGGTGAACTCGAACGGCAGCAAGCCATCGAGCGTGCCATCGGTCAGGGTCAGCAGTTCTTCGCCGGTGACCATCGACACCGGACAGCCGTTGGTGCAGGTCAGCGGCGCGCAATCGGCGCTGTCGCCGTTGGGGTTTTTCGCTTGTTCCGGAGAGTCGTCGTGATGCTCGTTTTTCTGCAGGGCGGCATTGCGCTTCGCATCCCAGCGCAACTGCATGCGGCCCTTTTTAACTCCGGCGGCAATGCCCCGCGCGGCGACGGTTTTGTACTGGTCGACGTAATGGATGAACGTGTTGACGATGCCGAACATCGCCTTTACCAAGCGTTTCACAACCGTGAGCAGCTGGGCGGCGCGATCCGCCAGGCGTAGCGTCAGATAGGCGATCCCTGCGCCAGCCCCGACGAATGTCAACACAACGCCGATCAGCACATCGAGCAGCACCTGCACGATCATCATCGACGCCATTTCAGCGGATTTACCGGCGATCTGGCTGGGCGGCAGCATCTCCAACCAGAGACTCGCACTGCGCAGCAGCAAACACAGCGCCGCCTCGTCGCTGACCAGCAACTGCAGCTTTTGCATGACATCCGGAGCTGATTCTGCGAGGCGGATCAGATCGGCCGCACCGCTTCCAAGGCGTTCAGCAAACGCCCCTGGATCCTGCAGAATCTCCGACAGCATGCCAATGCTGTCCCACACGCCCTCGATCGCCGCCCAACTCCCGGCGAGCATGCCGTTGCCCGCCGCGGTCGCCACCGATTGTGACCACTGCGGCTTGAACCCCTGCCACTCGCTGCGCAGCCAGCCCTCCAGATTGCCGGTCAAGCCGTCGTAGGACTTGAACAGCGCCTCGATCTGCTCCGAGGTAACGTCGCTGTGCACCTGCACGCGATAGAACTTGCCGGGCGTCCCGGTGAATGTTCCCCGGCCTTGCGCATCAAGTCCGACGGGGAAGATTTGGCCATCATCCACCGCCACCACATCGACCACGATGTCGCCCAGCGGAATGTCGTACACCGACTCGAATTTGCTCTCGATCGTCAGCACCCCGCTTTTCGGGCACTGCACGACGCCGGAGGCAAACTCACTGTCTCCTGTGCTGACAGCGGTGATGCGATCACCGAAACGGATGATCCGCTCCATGCCCATCAGCGACGGCAAATCCGCCGCATGGCTGACCTGATCGGCCGCTCTGCTGAACCAATGTTCAAGCTGCTGGCGATAGAGGCTGAGGGTGTCGGGAAAGCTGTCGAGTTCCTGCTCGATACGGCTGACGGCTTCCATCAGCGCACGCAACGATGCGGGGTGGAATGAAAAACCGGGTCAAACATGAGCGTTCCCTCGCGCAAAAATTAGGCGCGGGGACTTTGCGGGGGATCAATCAGGAAAGAAGTCAGGCGAGTAGGCTTTTGCTGTAGGACTATTCTGCAAAGGACTGATTACTACAAAACGTATGGCGATAAACGCAAACGTGGCGTGAGGTTTCCCTCACGCCACGTTTATCCAACGATACAAAATGATTTACTGGGTTTAATCCCGAGCGCTCAACTCTTTGAGTTTGAGCTCGGCCAACGGGTGGCCGGCCTTGGCGGCCAGCGTCCACCAGCGCGCCGCTTCTGCCGGATCCGGCGCTTTGCTCGGAGTACCGGCCAGGCTGATCACGCCGACCTGATAAGCTGCTTTGCCATCGCCGGCGAGCGCCGCCAGACGCAACAGTCGCACACCCTCTTCGCGGGCGCCCAGGCCAACACCGCGAAACGTCAGAATGTGCCCATAAAAGCTTTGCGCGCCGACATCGCCCAGATTGGCCATGCGCGCAAACTGCCCTTCGAGCCAGCGCCAGCCTCTGGGTTGGCGGACGAACCACGACCAGTGAAACAGCCTGCGGGCCAACCAGTAACTGGCCGACGCCTTGAGTCGAAAGAACACTCAGGCCTCCGCCGATTCCGGGTACTCGTATTCGAAAACCCTGACCACTTCCGACGCATGCCAAGAGGCAGCCGCAACGCCATCGGATGGCCCGGAGAAACGTCCCAGACGTTCAACGCATTCAAAAAAACCGGTTCGTGGCAAACGGCTGGCCCCTTGGCTGATCACCAGCGAACTGCGCAATGGCTGCTCGGCCTTGGCGTCGAGTGCGGCCAGATGCTCAAGTGCCGCGGTCAGCGTCTGCATCGCCGGCGTCGGCAGTTGCAAACGTTCGAGCAAGGCTCGATAGGTCAACAGATGGCGCTGCCTGCGCGCCTGATCCAGCTCCCCCAGCAATCCGTCCCAATGTTGACGACTGATGCGTACGCTCACGATTCATCCCTCCAACCCGGCACCGTCAGTTCCCAGGCCAGGCTGCGGCGAATCGCGGCGTCAGGTTGACGCTCGCCGCTTTCGATCATGGCCAGATAAGACGGGCTGATGCCTACCGTGCGGGCCAGCGCCTCGATGGCGATGCCCTTCCCTTCGCGCAGACTGCGTAGTTGATCCAGACCTGGAAGAATCGGGTCTGGCGCTGCGGCGGCCGGCGCTGGCGCCTGCTGCTGCGGTATGTCGTTGATGCCTGCTGCTTTCAATAGAGCCTGATACTGGCCCCATGGCAGAACCGCATATTCGGGTTCGCCATCGCGTGCAATTATCTGAATATCCATGACTACCCCGTAGGACAACAACACTTAGCGAGTCGGCACTTTTCCCTAGAAGTGTAATCCTAACAGCGGCCAAGGTCGCGGGGGGTATCAATCTGCCTGCAGGCGAGGTGAATCAGGTTTTTTTCGGACCCTGCAGTTGAAGTTGCTCGGGGGTATCGGGCAAACGCTCGACCACTGCGAGTTTTTCCGGCTGTTGTCGATTGCGCCAGAGCCGGAAGGCAGCGAGTTCGTCGTCGAGGGTTTTCATCAGCCAGGCGAGAACAGCAATGTCATCGAGCATGCCGAATACGGGGATGAAATCCGGGATCGCGTCCACCGGGCTGAGGAAATACATCAACCCTGCCACCACCGAAACGATGGCTTTCGGACTGATCGCCCGGTACTCGCCGCGCCAGTAAGCCAGACACAATGCCTGGAGCAAGCGCAGATCATCCTTGAGCTTGCCCAGGCGATTACCTTGCGCAGCGCCCTTGCTCGCCACGGCGAACAGCAGAGTCGGCAGGCGGCCACGGGCCAGCAGGCGTCCCGCCAGAGGCAGAAACCGGGCGAAATTCCACGGCGCTTTCATCTATTTCTCCCGTTGAAATGTTATCCACACAAATTGTGGATAACCTTGTGAACAGAGCTGCATTTCAGCGCTGAGAGCCCCGTTTCATAAGGGCTTCGCTCAGATCGGGCGTTTTTTACTCACATAAAAAAACCCAATATTTCATTGACTTGGCGGCTCAGGACGTCTACCCACGGCGGCCTCAATCTCTAGGACTGCTGTCAGCGGCATCCGTTCGCTCTGTTTACCTGCGCCATCCTTCAGATGCAACAACGCCCCGCATAAGCGAGGCGTTGTTGGCGAAGCCGTTACCGATGCCTGTTACTTGGCAGCGGCGTCTTCTTTGGCTGGATCCTTGATGGCCAGCAGTTCCAGGTCGAAGACCAGAACCGAGTTGGCCGGGATTGCCGGGCTTGGCGATTGCGCGCCGTAAGCCAGATCGCTAGGGATGTACAGTTTGTACTTCTCGCCAACGTGCATCAGTTGCAGACCTTCAACCCAACCCGGGATCACGCCGCTGACCGGCAGATCGATCGGGCTGCCACGTTCAACGGAGCTGTCGAACACGGTGCCGTTGGTCAGCTTGCCGGTGTAGTGAACAGTCACTACGTCGGTCGGCTTGGGCTGTGGGCCGTCGGCTTTCTTGACCACTTCGTACTGCAGACCGGAAGCGGTGGTGGTAACGCCAGGCTTTTTGCCGTTTTCTTCGAGGAATTTCTTGCCGGCGGCTGCCGACTCTTCGCTCATCTTGGCCATACGCTCTTCGGCACGCTTTTGCAGCGCGGCGAAAGCTTCGACCAGTTCTTCGTCTTTCAGCTTCTGTTCTTTCTTGCCGACGGCATCTTCGATGCCCTGGGCTACCGCTTTGGAGTCCAGATCATCCATGCCTTCCTGAGCAAGGCTCTTGCCCATGTTCAGGCCGATACCGTAGGAAGCTTTTTGCGCCGGGGTTTTCAGCTCTACGCTGGTCTGCGAATCACAACCCGCGAGGACCAGGCTAACCAGGGCTACCGCCGCCGCCAACCGATGCTGTTTCATGCTATTTCCTTGTTCATGCGCCGAAAGGGCAATCGAGTAAAGCCGCGAGCTTATCAGGCCGCCACGACCAATGGCTACCGGCATGAGAGCAGGAAACGTCCGATAAGTTCAGGGATTAAAACGCATTCGAGCAAAGCGACGATGAAGCTTCTGTCATCTTGGCCTGACAAGGACTGACGAGGCTTCCTACGACAGTTGGCGTAATGGCCACTTGCCGCACCTGCAGCAGCTGAGGCATAACAGCGCAACAACTCGACAAGGATGTTTATCTTGCGCCTCTTATTCCGTGTGCTGACTCTGATCGTGGTACTGCTGGGCCTGGTCCTGGCCGTGATTCTGTACTACATCGCCAACCCGAAACTGCCCTTCTATACCCCGGCCCAGCAGGTGCATTACCTGCAGCAGTGGAGCGAGGAGGAGCGCCAGACTTACTATTTCACCCCGCAAGGAACGCAGGTCAAAGGCCTGCGCTATGAATGGTTCCAGGCGCTGGAACTGCCCTTCTCGCAGCAGCGTTTCGCGTCCCCGGAATACCTCGCACGCTTCGGTTTTCTGGTTGATCCGCAGCAGAAAGCCACGCCGAACAACCCCGGCAATCTGCCGGTTGGCTTTGCCCGCCATCAGAACCCCGGCGGTACCGAGCAATACCTCGATATCACCTGCGCCGCCTGCCACACCGGCGAACTGCGCTTCAACGGCCAGGCCATGCGGATCGACGGCGGATCGGCGCAGCATGTCTTGCCTTCCAGCGTTCCTACATTGCGCGGTGGCAGTTTCGGACAAGCCTTGGTCGCGAGTCTGGCCTCGACTTACTACAACCCATGGAAATTCGAACGCTTCGCCAGAAATGTTCTGGGCGATGGCTACGAGCTGCGCCGCGAGCAACTGCGCAAAGACTTCAAGCAATCGCTGAACACCTTCCTGAAAGTCGCCTGGAACGATACCCATCGCGGCCTCTACCCGACCGAGGAAGGCCCTGGACGCACCGATGCGTTCGGCCGCATTGCCAACGCCACCTTCGGCGACGCGATTTCCCCCGCCAACTACCGCGTGGCCAACGCCCCGGTCGACTACCCGCAACTGTGGGACATGTGGACCTTCGACTGGGTGCAGTGGAACGGCTCGGCCCAGCAACCGATGGCGCGCAACATCGGTGAGGCATTGGGCGTCGGCGCCACGCTGAATTTCTTCGACAGCAACGGCCAGCCGCTGCAAGGCGATGCGCGTTATGCCTCAAGTGTGCGCGTGCGCGATCTGCACACAATCGAGGAAACCCTGCAACGCCTGCAACCGCCAGCCTGGCCGGAAGATGTCCTGGGCGCCATCGACAAACCGCTGGCCGCCAAGGGCCGCACGCTGTTTGCCGAGAACTGCGCCGGTTGCCACGTGCCGCGCAAGACTCAGGAAGGCGAGCGCTGGGTGCAGCACTTGCACATGTTGCCGGTGGAGGTGATCGGCACCGACCCGAATGCCGCGACCAACATTGCCACTCACCGTTTCGACCTGACGCCGCTGCAATGGGACCCGAAAGAACTTGAGCAAATGGATGTGAAGTTGCATCCGACGCCCACCGAACCACTGGACCTGAGCCAGCTGTCGGTGGCCAAGGGCCTGGCCTACGTCACCGCATTCGTCGAGAACCGCGCCTATCGCGAGGCCGGCATCACCGCTGAGGAAAAGCCACAACTCGACGGCTTCGGCCTGCCGATCGGTGTGCGTGAAAAGGTTGCCTACAAGGCCAGACCACTGGCCGGTGTCTGGGCCACCGCGCCGTTTCTGCACAACGGTTCGGTGCCAAGCCTATATCAGTTGCTGTCGCCGCAGGATGAGCGCGCGACGACTTTCTATAAGGGTTCGTTCGAGTATGACCCGCGACATCTGGGTTATCGCACCGAAGCCTTCACCAACGGCTTTTTGTTCGATACGCGTATCACCGGCAACCACAACAGCGGCCACGAATTCCGCGCCGGCGAGCGTGGCAATGGGGTTATCGGCCGCCTGCTGCAACCCGAAGAACGCTGGGCCTTGCTGGAGTACCTGAAAGTCCTGGGCGGGCCGTTGGAGGCGCAACTGCCATGATGATCAACTCGTACAAAAAACCCTCCCTTCTCGCCCGCATCTGGCTGTGGCTGGGACGACTGCTGGGCAAAACCCTGCTGGCCCTGCTGATTGTCGGCCTGCTGGGCTGGGCGATCGCGAGCGCGTGGTTCATCTGGCAACATAGAGGTCCGGTGTCGGCGCAGGAACAGATTCCCGCCGGTGAAGCGGCCATGACCCAGGACGTCATCCAGACCGCCGTGCGCATCGTCGACCATCACCGCGAAGGCACACGCTACTTGCGCGATGCGCATGCCAAGGCACACGGTTGCGTAAAAGCCGAGGTCACGGTGTTGCCAGAACTGACGCCAGCGCTGCGCCAGGGTGTTTTCGGCGAACCGGGCAAAACCTGGCAGGCGCTGATTCGCTTGTCCAATGGCAACGCCTACCCGCAATTCGACAGCATCCGCGACGCCCGGGGGATGGCAATCAAGCTGCTCGATGTCCCCGGCAAGCAGCTGCTCGACGACCGTCAGGTGCGCCGTGAACAAGACTTTGTGATGTTCAGCCACCCGAACTTCTTCGTCAGCGATGTCGCCGAGTACCGTCAGAATGTGGCAGCTCAGGCTGACGGAAAAAAAATCATGGCGTTTTTCCCCGGTTGGGATCCGCGCACCTGGCAGATTCGCCACCTGCTCATCGCCCTGGCGACCCTGTCACCGCCGCCGGACAGCCCGACCGCGACCACCTACTTTTCGGTATCGCCTTACAAATTTGGCGAGGCCAATGCCAAGTTTCGCGTTGCGCCGGATCCGGACAACTGCCCGACCTACACCCTGCCCGCGCAAAATCACAACCTGCCGAATTTCCTGCGCAGCGCCTTGAATCAGCAATTGTCGACGGATCGGGTACCGGCGTGTTTCGTGCTGCAGATTCAGCGCCAGGATGCGAATAAGTACATGCCGATCGAGGACACCAGCATCGAGTGGCGCGAGCAGTATTCAGCGTTCGAAACAGTGGCACGGATCACCCTGCCGGCGCAGGACTTCGACACGCCAGCGCTGAATCTGGCATGCGACAACCTGTCGTTCAATCCGTGGTTTGGTATCGAGGCGCATCGGCCGATTGGCGGGATCAATCGCTTGCGTAAAGCGGTGTATGAGGCGGTGAGCGATTATCGGCACAGTCGCAATGCCGAATAGTGAGAATTCCTCTGTAGGAGCTGTCGAGTGAAACGAGGCTGCGATCTTTTGATCTCTAAAAGCAAGATCAAAAGATCGCAGCGTGCCGCAGCTCCTACAGATGAGATCGAGTGATTTCACAAATCGCAGACAGCAAAAAGCCCGCACTCGGCGGGCTTTCTGTGGTGACCTGGCGTTCAGTGGGTCCAGGTGACCGAATATGGCGCAGCGGACGGGACTCGAACCCGCGACCCCCGGCGTGACAGGCCGGTATTCTAACCGACTGAACTACCGCTGCGCGAAACGCTTGAAACGAATGGTGGGTGATGACGGGATCGAACCGCCGACATTCTGCTTGTAAGGCAGACGCTCTCCCAGCTGAGCTAATCACCCTTCGCTTCGTTACGGGGCGCATTATGCCACAAGTTTTCGTAAAGTGTTGATTTAATTGAAGTTTTTTTTCAAAAAAATCCGAAAACTGGTGAAACGACACAAACCCGATGGAACAAGGTACAAACGTGAGACAGAAAAAAACCCGCTTCAGCGGGTTTTTCCATGGTGACCTGGCGTTCAGTGGTCCAGGTTACCGAATATGGCGCAGCGGACGGGACTCGAACCCGCGACCCCCGGCGTGACAGGCCGGTATTCTAACCGACTGAACTACCGCTGCGCTAAACACTTGAAACGAATGGTGGGTGATGACGGGATCGAACCGCCGACATTCTGCTTGTAAGGCAGACGCTCTCCCAGCTGAGCTAATCACCCTTCGCTTCGGTGTGGCGCGCATTCTACGGAGCGACCCAACCTCTGGCAAGCACTTTTTTAATTAATTTTCTCAGGCCTTCCAAAGGCTTAGAGAAGGGTTGGCCTATGCCACGGCGAAGACAATAATGCCCCCCTTTGTATAAAGGAGAGACTCACCCCATGTGGTTCAAAAACCTGCTGATCTATCGCCTGACCCAAGACCTGCCTGTCGATGCCGAGGCGCTGGAAACTGCACTGGCCACCAAACTGGCGCGTCCATGTGCAAGCCAGGAGTTGACCACCTACGGTTTCGTCGCGCCATTCGGCAAAGGCGAAGATGCGCCACTGGTGCACGTCAGCGGCGACTTCCTGCTGATCGCTGCGCGTAAGGAAGAACGTATTCTGCCGGGCAGCGTCGTGCGCGACGCGGTCAAGGAAAAGGTCGAAGAGATCGAAGCCGAGCAGATGCGCAAGGTCTACAAGAAGGAACGCGATCAGATCAAGGATGAAATCATCCAGGCGTTCCTGCCGCGTGCCTTTATCCGTCGTTCGTCGACCTTCGCTGCCATCGCGCCGAAACAGGGCCTGATCCTGGTCAACTCGGCCAGCCCGAAACGCGCCGAAGACCTGCTCTCCACAATGCGTGAAGTGCTCGGCACCCTGCCCGTGCGTCCGCTGACCGTGAAAACCGCGCCGACCGCCGTGATGACCGAGTGGGTCACCACCCAGCAAGCGGCCCCGGACTTCTTCGTTCTGGACGAGTGCGAGCTGCGCGACACCCACGAAGACGGCGGCATCGTGCGTTGCAAGCGTCAGGACCTGACCAGCGAAGAAATTCAGCTGCACTTGAGCACCGGCAAAGTGGTCACCCAATTGTCGCTGGCCTGGCAGGACAAGCTGTCGTTCATGCTTGACGACAAAATGACCGTCAAACGCCTGAAGTTCGAAGACCTGCTGCAGGATCAGGCGGAACAGGACGGTGGCGACGAGGCTCTGGGCCAACTGGACGCCAGCTTCACCCTGATGATGCTGACCTTCGGCGACTTCCTGCCGGCACTGGTGGAAGCGTTGGGTGGGGAAGAGACTCCGCAGGGGATCTAAACCTCTCTCCGGCGCCCTCCTTTATTGAGGGCGCCTGAAAAAGCAAAGATCGCAGCCTTCGGCAGCTCCTACATTTGGAATGTGTTTTCCTGTATGAGCTGCCGAAGGCTGCGATCTTTTTGCTGGCACCGTATGCTTAGCTTCCTAACGCTTTCATATAATAAGGAACACGCCATGCGCGCACTGGCTGCACTCAGCCGCTTTGTCGGCAACACTTTCGCTTACTGGGTTCTGATTTTCGCCGTGATCGCGTTCCTGCAACCGGCGTGGTTTCTCGGTCTCAAGGGTGCGATCGTGCCGCTGCTGGGGCTGGTGATGTTCGGCATGGGTCTGACCCTCAAACTTGACGACTTTGCTGCCGTCGCCCGCCATCCGTGGCGTGTGGCGTTGGGCGTGGTCGCACATTTTGTGATCATGCCCGGTGTGGCGTGGTTGCTCTGCCAGATCTTCCATCTGCCACCGGAAATCGCGGTCGGGGTGATTCTGGTCGGCTGCTGCCCAAGCGGCACCTCCTCCAACGTCATGACCTGGCTGGCCCGCGGCGATCTGGCGCTGTCGGTGGCGATTGCTGCCGTCACCACCCTCCTCGCCCCGCTGCTGACCCCGGCGCTGATCTGGCTGCTGGCTTCGGCGTGGTTACCGGTTTCGTTCATGGAATTGTTCTGGTCAATCCTGCAAGTGGTGTTGCTGCCGATCGTGCTCGGCGTGGTCGCGCAACGCGTGCTCGGCGACAAGGTGCGCCACGCGGTGGACGTGTTGCCACTGGTGTCGGTGGTCAGCATCGTGATTATCGTCACCGCCGTGGTGGCCGCCAGTCAGGCGAAGATCGCCGAATCCGGCCTGCTGATCATGGCCGTGGTGATGCTGCACAACAGCTTCGGCTACCTGCTGGGTTACTTCACCGGACGTCTGTTCAAGTTGCCACTGGCGCAGCGCAAGTCGCTGGCGCTGGAGGTCGGCATGCAGAACTCGGGGTTGGGCGCGGCGCTGGCGAGTGCGCACTTCTCGCCGCTGGCGGCGGTGCCGAGCGCGTTGTTCAGCGTCTGGCACAACATTTCCGGGGCGTTGCTCTCGACCTGGTTCCGGCGCATGAGCGAGAAGCAAGACCGTGAGGCGCTGGCGCAGCAGCCGGCCGACTGACCGGGAAACTTGATCCCCGGATTAATGCTCGGCAGACTGTTGCGCTACGCGGGGACGACCCTGCGGCTCGATCGAGTTATCAATCTGGGGACGGCCCCATCAATCGATGGAGGTCTCTCATGTCCTGGATCATTCTGTTTTTCGCCGGCCTGTTCGAAGTCGGCTGGGCCGTCGGCCTGAAATACACCGACGGCTTCACCCGCCCGCTCCCCACCGTCCTGACCGTGGCGGCCATGGCCATCAGCCTTGGCCTGCTGGGTCTCGCAATGAAGGAATTGCCGCTGGGTACGGCTTATGCGATCTGGACCGGAGTCGGCGCTGTGGGCACGGTGATTGCCGGGATCATTCTGTTTGGTGAATCGATGGCATTGATTCGGCTGGCCAGTGTGGCGTTGATCATTACCGGGTTGATTGGCCTTAAAGTAAGCGCTTAAGCCAATGGCCCCATCGCTGGCAAGCCAGCTCCCACAGAGATCTCCGGTGAACACAAATCTTGTGTAAATCCATAAAACCTGTGGGAGCTGGCTTGCCAGCGATGGGGCCAATTCAGGCAACAACTACTTGACGGCCCCGCGCAACGCCCCCACCAACCCCTGCAGTTTCGCCGGCTCCGCAGATTCCACCGCCACCGCCGAACCCGCCACCAACGTCACCCGCGACCACAACCGCTTGAACAGTCCCTTGTTCGGATCGCGGCTGAAGAAACTCCCCCACAACCCCTGCAACGCCAGCGGAATCACCGGCACCGGCGTTTCTTCGAGAATCCGCGTCAGCCCGCCCTTGAACTCATTGATCTCGCCGTCAGTGGTCAACTTGCCTTCCGGGAAGATGCACACCAGCTCACCGTCCTTCAGATACTGGGCAATCCGGGTGAAGGCTTTTTCGTAGATCTGGATGTCTTCGTTGCGTCCGGCAATCGGAATCGTCCCCGCCGTGCGGAAGATAAAGTTCAGCACCGGCAGGTTGTAGATTTTGTAATACATGACAAAGCGAATCGGCCGACGCACCGCGCCGCCAATCAGCAGCGCATCGACGAAAGACACGTGGTTGCACACCAACAGCGCCGCGCCCTCGTCCGGGATCGCCTCAAGGTTGCGGTGCTCGACGCGGTACATGGAATGGCTGAGCAGCCAGATCATGAAACGCATGCTGAACTCGGGGACGATCTTGAAGATGTAGGCGTTGACGCCGATGTTCAACAGCGACACCACCAGGAACAGCTGCGGAATCGACAGTTTGACCACACTCAGCAACACGATCGAAACGATCGCCGACACCACCATGAACAGAGCGTTGAGAATGTTGTTGGCGGCAATCACCCGCGCCCGCTCGTTCTCGGCGGTGCGCGACTGGATCAACGCGTACAGCGGCACAATATAGAAGCCGCCAAAAATACCGAGGCCGAGAATGTCGACCAGCACCGCCCAGGTATGCGCAAAGCCCAGCACTTCGGTCCAGCTGTGGCCGTTGACGCTTTCCGGGATTCCACCGGAATGCCACCACAGCAGCAGGCCAAACACGGTCAGGCCGAACGAACCGAACGGCACCAGACCGATCTCGACCTTGCGCCCGGAGAGCTTCTCGCACAGCATCGAACCCAGCGCAATGCCTACCGAAAACACCGTGAGAATCAGCGTCACCACGGTTTCGTCGCCGTGCATCCACTCCTTGGCGTAGGCCGGGATCTGCGTCAGGTAAATCGCCCCGACAAACCAGAACCACGAGTTGCCGACAATCGAACGCGACACCGCAGGCGTCTGGCCCAGACCGAGTTTGAGGGTGGCCCAGGACTGGCTGAAGATGTTCCAGTTCAGGCGCATTTCCGGCGACGCCGCGGCAGCGCGTGGAATGCCGCGACTGGCGAGATAACCCAGCACGGCAATGCCGACAATCGCCGTCGACACCAGTGGCGCGTAATGGGTCGAGGACATGATGATGCCGGCGCCGATGGTCCCGGCGAGAATCGCCAGAAACGTGCCCATCTCCACCAGCCCGTTGCCGCCAACCAGTTCATCCTCACGCAACGCCTGCGGCAGGATCGAATACTTCACCGGCCCGAACAGCGCCGAATGCGTGCCCATGGCAAACAGCGCCACCAGCATCAGCGACAGGTGATCGAACAGGAAACCGATCGATCCTACGGCCATGATCGCGATTTCCGCGAGCTTGATCAGACGGATCAGCGCGTCCTTGGCGAATTTTTCCCCGAACTGCCCGGCCAGCGCCGAGAACAGGAAGAACGGCAGGATAAACAGCAGCGCACACAGGTTGACCCAGATCGAACGGTCACCCTCGATGGTCAGCCGATACAGAATGGCGAGAATCAGCGACTGCTTGAACACGTTGTCATTGAACGCGCCCAGCGACTGTGTGATGAAAAACGGCAGAAAGCGCCGGGTGCGAAGCAGGTTGAACTGTGAGGGGTGACTCATCTTCCGTGTTTCCCTGAGGTCGGTAGAGAATGGCCTGGATCTGCTTATTGGAATCTCGATCCGCGATCCAGGCCACACCTTACCTAAACTTTTCAGGTTATTTCTTCAACCCTGCAATACAAGGTGAGACAAACAGCTCACCGCGCCACGCGCCTTGCACGGTGCGTTTACCGACGATCAGCCACATCACCGCCAGCAGACTCACCAGCACGCAGCCGACCACGCTGAAAAAACCCAGGTTCAGCGTGCTGGCGAGCTTGAGGGTCGCCAGCGAATACACGCCCAGCGGGAAGGTAAAACCCCACCAGCCGAGGTTGAACGGGATGCCGTCACGCAGGTAACGCGCGGTGATCAGCAGCGCCATCAACATCCACCACAAGCCGAAGCCCCACAGGGTGATACCGGCGACCAGCCCTACGCCTGCAGCGATTTCACCGATACCCGGCAGCCCGTTAGCGGCGAAGATCGCTGGTGCATCAGCGCCCAGCAGCAACATGCCCAACGCACCAGTGCCGATCGGGCCGAGGGCCAGCCAGCTCGAGGCGGCCATGTTTTCGTGAGGCAGTTTATGCAGCGCCATGCGCAGCAACAGGATGGTCAGAATGCTGAACGCCACCGGCAGGGAAAATGCCCAGAGCACGTAACTGGTGGTCAGCACCACCAGTTGTGCATGGGCATCAGCCAGATGCGGCGCGAGCAAGCCACCGCTGGCCGCCGCCACCTCCGCCGCCACCACCGGTAGCAGCCAGACGGCGGTCATCTGGTCGATGCTGTGTTCCTGACGGGTAAACATCATGTACGGAATCAACACACCGCAGGCCAGCGACATCGCCACATCGAGCCACCACAGCACTTCGGCAAGATGAATTACCCCATCGCCCCAGCGGGGCAGGCCGAACAGCAGAAAGCCGTTGATGATGGTCGCCAGGCCCATGGGAATCGTGCCGAAGAACATCGATACGGTGGAGTGGCCGAAGATCCGCCGCGCTTCATCGAAGAATAAAATCCAGCGCGCGGCATAAGCGAAGGTAAACAAGGTGAACAACAGAATGTTGAACAGCCACAACCCTTCGGCCACCGCGTGCAACCCGGGGATCGCCACCGGCAGTTGCGCCAGCGCCAGGGCCAGCACGCCGGTGCCCATGGTCGCGGCGAACCAGTTCGGGGTGAATTGACGGATCACTTCACGCGGATGCTGAAGCTGGCTGAACGGCTTGATACCGGGTTTGGCAGTGTTGGGGCAAATCATCATGAACTCCTGTCCTCAGATGAGGTTGAGTCCATGGTAGAACCGAATCGAATATCTATATAACGGGTAATTTCTCTATCTGTTATCTACTTTGCAGATAAGCAGTCAAGCACTGCCTTCGCTTTCGATTACCAGAATCCGCGCCACCCCCTGCGGGTGCGCAACGTGCTCAGTGCCGACCGAGGCGTAGAAAATGTCGCCGACCTCCAGCAGCACCTGCTTTTCCTTGCCCTGTTCGCGATAGTGCATCTGCACCCGCCCATCGAGCACCACGAAAACTTCCTCACCGTCGTTGATGTGCCATTTGTACGGCTGATCGGTCCAGTGCAGGCGCGTGGTGATGCCGTTCATGTTGGCGATGTCCAGCGCGCCCCAGGCACGCTCGGCGGTGAACGACTTGCTGCGGATAATTTTCATGTGTCGATCCGTGAAAAGAAGGGCCGGCCAAAGGTAGCTGAAAGCGCCGCGCTTATGGAGCGCTGCACACCTTGGCCGCTTGCGGGCGCAGGCTGAGCAACAGCGCGGCGACGGCCAGGACGATCAATCCGGCGCCGTAGCCGTCGGTGGTCGCCAGCAACCCATAGGCTCGGGTCAAATGCCCGGCCAACAAGGCCGGCAGGCAGAACGCCAGATAACTCAGCGCGTAGTACGCCGACATCAAACCGGCCCGCTCATGCGGCAGGGCTAGCGGCACCAGACTGCGCACCGCGCCGAGGAAACCCGAGCCAAAGCCGCAACCGGCAACCAGTGTGCCGAGGAAAAACAGCGCCAGACTGGCACTGTGCACGCCAAGCAAAATCAGCAGCACGCCGACAGGCAGCAGACTGGCGCCGATTTGCAGGGCTTTGCCGGCGGGACGATTGCGCAAAGTGAAAATCATCAGCGCCCCGGTCACGGTCAACGCCGAGACGGTCGCGCCGCCGATCAGGTTCGACGTCGAGCCGGTGGCGGTGCGCACCAGCGACGGCGCCAGCGAGGCAAAAAAGCCGCCGAGGGCCCAGGTCGCCGTGTTCAGCGGCAGCACACGCCACAAGGTCGAACGCGCCTGAATCGGCACATGCAGGGTCGGCCGCAACGAAGCCCAGGCCCCGGCCTGCGGGGTGACGCTTTCCGGCAGACGCCAGACATACACCGCCTGCAACACAAACAACGCCAGCAACAACCAGTAAGTCAGTTGCAACGGCGCCGGGGCGAATTCGGCCAGCAGGCCACAGCCCATGCTGCCCAGCGCCATGCCGAGCAACGGTGCGACGCTGTTGATCAACGGCCCTTGCTGGCGATCGGTGTCAAGCAGTGTCGCGCTCAAAACAGCGGTGGCCATGCCGGTGGCAAAACCCTGCAGCACGCGGGCGCTGATCAACCAGGCAACACTGTCGGCGCTGATAAACAGCAGCATCGCCAGCGCATTGAGCAGCACGGCAGTGAAAATCACCGGTTTGCGCCCCAAGTGATCGGACAGCGAACCGACCGTCAGCAGCGCCGCCAGCAGACTCAGGGCGTACACGCCGAAAATCAGGGTCAGCACCGCTGCCGAAAAATGCAATTGATCCTGATACAGATGGTACAACGGCGTTGGCGCTGTGGAAGCAGCGAGAAAACTGAGTAAGGTGATCGCCAGAAAAATCAGGCTGGCACGGTTGGAAGCAAGGCTGGTCATGGGCACACTCCGCAAAAGCTAATTTTTTGCTTTTGCGGAGTGTGCTCCCGGCTTTGGCTTAAAGCAAATTCTTTGTGTTAAGGTCTGGCGCATGGCTATTAAAGAAAGTTTACGCCCCGGTGGCCGCAGTGCCCGGGTGCAAGAGTCGATTCATTCGGCAGTCCGCGCACTTCTGCAAGAACAGGAGCGCAGCACCGTGACCGTCCCGCAAATCGCGGCGCGCGCCGGGGTCACGCCGTCGACGATCTATCGGCGCTGGGGTGATCTGGCAGCATTGCTCGCCGACGTTGCCCTCGCCCGCATGCGCCCGGACAGTGAACCGGCGGTGACCGGTGACCTGCGCGGTGATATCCGCGCCTGGGCCGAGCAGTATCTGGACGAGATGAGTTCGGAGCCTGGGCGCAACATGATGCGCGACGTGCAGGCCAGCGCCACGCCGGGGTATTGCGTGACGATCATTGGCGCGCAGTTGCAGACCATCATCGAGCGTCACCCTGACGAGCCGGCGCCGAGCGTTGATCATCTGATCAATCTGGTGGTGGCCCCGGTGGTGTTCCGGATTCTGTTTTCGGCGGCGGCGCTGGAGGTGGATGAGCTGCATCGGTTGATCGATATCGCACTGCGACAGGACTGACGCTTTCGCGAGCAGGCTCGCTCCCACAGGGGATTGCATTCCAAATGTGGGAGCGAGCTTGCTCGCGAAGAGGCCCGACCGGTCACCCGAGAAACCACCCGGTTTCAAACCTGCGACACCCCGCCACGCCACGACCTTGGTCGACACTGACTAACCGCCTCACTCATGCGAGACTGTCCGCCCGGGCAGGATTGCCGGGGAGTCTTTTGTCGGGAGTGTTGCATGTCGCTGTCCACCGGGCTGATCGCCGCCGTCGCCCTGGCCTATATGGCCATCATGTTCGCCATCGCCTTCTACGGCGACCGTCGCAGCACGCCGTTGCCGCCGCGGATGCGTGCCTGGGTGTACAGCCTGTCGCTGGCGGTTTATTGCACCAGTTGGACGTTCTTCGGCGCCGTCGGCCAAGCCGCCGAACAGCTGTGGTCATTCCTGCCGATCTACCTCGGGCCGATCCTCTTGTTGCTGGGCGCGCCGTGGGTCCTGCAGAAAATGGTGATGATCAGCAAACAGGAGAACATCACCTCGATTGCCGACTTCATCGCCGCGCGCTACGGCAAATCGCAATCGCTGGCAGTGGTGGTGGCGCTGATCTGTCTGGTTGGCGTCCTGCCCTATATCGCTCTGCAACTCAAAGGCATTGTGCTCGGCGTGAACCTGCTGATCGGCGCCGGGGCCGACGCCATGGGCACCCGCGCCCAAGACACCGCGCTGATCGTGTCGCTGGTGCTGGCGTTGTTCACCATTGTCTTCGGTACGCGCAACCTCGACGCCACCGAGCACCACCGCGGCATGGTGCTGGCGATTGCCTTTGAATCACTGGTCAAGTTGTTCGCCTTTCTTGCTGTCGGCGCCTTCGTCACCTTTGGCCTGTATGACGGTTTCGACGACCTGTTCAATCAGGCCATGCTCGCGCCACGACTGGAGCAATACTGGAAAGAAACCATCAACTGGCCGTCGATGGTGGTGCAAACGGGTGTGGCGATGATGGCGATCATCTGCCTGCCACGACAGTTTCATGTCACGGTGGTGGAGAACATCGACCCGCAAGACCTGCGCCTGGCCAAATGGGTGTTCCCGGCTTATCTGGCGCTGGCCGCGCTGTTCGTGGTGCCGATCGCCCTCGCCGGGCAGATGATGCTGCCGAGCCACGTACTCCCGGACTCGTTCGTGATCAGCCTGCCACTGGCCCAGGCCCATCCGGCCCTGGCGTTGCTGGCGTTCATCGGTGGTGCGTCAGCGGCCACCGGCATGGTGATTGTGGCCAGTGTGGCGCTGTCGACCATGGTTTCCAACGACATGCTCTTGCCGTGGTTGCTGCGCCGTAACAACGCCGAGCGCCCGTTCGAAGTGTTCCGCCAGTGGATGCTCTCGGTGCGCCGCGTGAGCATCGTGCTGATTCTGTTGCTGGCCTACGTCAGTTACCGATTGCTCGGCTCCACCGCAAGCCTCGCAACCATCGGCCAGATCGCCTTCGCCGCCGTCACCCAACTGGCCCCGGCGATGCTCGGCGCGCTGTACTGGAAACAGGCCAACCGCCGTGGGGTGTTCGCCGGTCTGGCCGCCGGTACGTTCCTCTGGTTTTACACGCTGATCCTGCCGATTGCCGCCCACAGCCTCGGCTGGTCGCTGAGCACGTTCCCAGGCCTTTCGTGGCTGCACAGTAACCCGCTGAACCTGCCGATCACCCCGCTGACCCAAGGCGTGGTGCTGTCACTGGCGGGCAACTTCACGCTGTTTGCATGGGTCTCGGTGTTGTCGCGCACGCGGGTCTCGGAACACTGGCAGGCCGGGCGCTTCATCGGCCAGGAAATCAGTGCTCGGCCGAGTGCGCGCTCGATGCTTGCGGTGCAGATTGATGATTTGCTGCAACTGGCGGCACGCTTTGTCGGTGAAGAGCGTGCGCGGCAGAGCTTCATTCGTTTCGCTTACCGCCAGGGCAAGGGCTTCAACCCGAACCAGAATGCTGACGGCGAATGGATCGCCCACACCGAACGTCTGCTGGCCGGTGTGCTCGGCGCTTCGTCGACGCGCGCGGTAGTAAAAGCCGCGATTGAAGGTCGGGAAATGCAGCTGGAAGACGTCGTCCGAATCGCTGACGAAGCCTCGGAAGTCCTGCAGTTCAACCGCGCCTTGCTGCAAGGCGCGATCGAAAACATTACCCAGGGCATCAGCGTGGTCGACCAGTCGCTGAAACTGGTGGCCTGGAACCGGCGCTATCTGGAGCTATTCAACTACCCGGACGGCTTGATCAGCGTCGGCCGGCCGATTGCCGACATCATTCGCTACAACGCCGAACGCGGCTTGTGCGGCCCCGGCGAGGCGGAGGTCCACGTTGCCCGGCGCCTGCACTGGATGCGTCAGGGCCGTGCGCACACCTCCGAACGCTTGTTCCCCAACGGCCGGGTGATCGAGCTGATCGGCAACCCGATGCCCGGCGGCGGCTTCGTCATGAGTTTCACCGACATCACCGCGTTCCGCGAAGCCGAGCAGGCGCTGACCGAGGCCAACGAAGGTTTGGAGCAACGGGTCAGCGAGCGCACCCAAGAGCTGTCGCAGCTCAACGTTGCACTGACCGAAGCCAAGGGCCATGCCGAGGCCGCGAATCAGTCAAAAACACGTTTTCTCGCCGCCGTCAGCCATGACCTGATGCAGCCGCTGAACGCCGCGCGCCTGTTCTCTGCCGCCCTGTCCCATCAGGACGACGGTTTGAGCAGCGAGGCACAGAAACTGGTGCAACACCTCGACAGTTCGCTGCGTTCGGCAGAAGACTTGATCAGCGACCTGCTGGATATTTCCCGCCTGGAAAACGGCAAGATCAACCCCGATCGCAAGCCGTTCGCGGTCAACGAGCTGTTCGACACCCTCGGCGCCGAATTCAAGGCGCTGGCGCAGGAACAAGGGCTGACGTTCCGGGTGCGCGGCAGTCATTTGCGTATCGACAGCGACATCAAGCTGCTGCGACGGATCTTGCAGAACTTCCTGACCAACGCGTTCCGCTACGCCAAGGGCCCGGTGCTGCTGGGCGTACGCCGTCGCGGCAGTGAACTGTGTCTGGAAGTGTGGGATCGCGGACCGGGGATTCCGGAAGACAAGCAACAGGTGATTTTCGAGGAATTCAAACGCCTCGACAGCCATCAGACCCGCGCCGAAAAAGGCCTCGGCCTGGGCCTGGCGATTGCCGACGGTTTATGTCGCGTGCTCGGCCATACCCTGCGTGTACGTTCGTGGCCGGGGCGCGGCAGCGTGTTCAGTGTCAGCGTGCCGCTGGCCCGGACGCAAGCGCTGCCGCAGACAGCCGCGGTGGAGTTGAACGGCAAATTGCTTAGCGGCGCGCAAGTGCTGTGCATCGACAACGAAGACAGCATTCTGATTGGCATGAACAGTCTGCTCACCCGCTGGGGCTGCCAAGTGTGGACAGCGCGTAATCGCGAGGAATGCGCGGCGCTGCTCAACGATGGCGTACGACCGCAACTGGCACTGGTCGACTATCACCTCGACCACGGCGATACCGGGACCGAGCTGATGGCGTGGCTGCGCACCACGTTAGGCGAGCCGGTGCCGGGGGTGGTGATCAGCGCCGATGGCCGCCCGGAGACGGTGGCGCAGGTGCATGCGGCAGGGCTGGATTATCTGGCCAAACCAGTGAAACCTGCGGCGTTGCGGGCGTTGTTGAGTCGGTATGTGCCGCTGTAAAGCAAAAGATCGCAGCCTGCGGCAGCTCCTACATGGGATTTGCATTCANTTCATCCTGTAGGAGCTGCCGCAGGCTGCGATCTTTTGCTCTTCACTCTGGCAGTTCGACCAGCCCATCGACATCGGTCATCGCCCGTTCCAGCAAATCCGCCGGCAGACTCTTGCTCGCCCGCGCACCGAGCAGTTTGAGCTGTTCACTGCGGCTGACCAGGTTGCCGCGCCCTTCCGTGAGTTTGTTGCGCGCCGAACTGTAGGCCTTGTCCAGCTGTTGCAGGCGATTGCCGACTTCGTCCAGATCCTGAATGAACAGCACGAATTTGTCGTACAGCCAGCCGGCACGCTCGGCGATTTCCCGGGCGTTCTGGCTCTGCCGCTCCTGCTTCCAAAGGCTGTCGATCACCCGTAACGTCGCCAGCAAGGTGGTTGGGCTGACGATCACGATGTTGCGGTCGAACGCCTCCTGAAACAGCGTCGGCTCGGCTTGCAAAGCGGCGGAAAATGCCGCTTCGATCGGCACGAACAGCAACACGAAATCGAGGCTGTGCAGGCCTTCCAGACGCTTGTAATCCTTTCCGGCCAGGCCTTTGACGTGACTGCGCAGCGACAGCACGTGCTGCTTGATCGCGATCTGGCCGAGGGTGTCGTCTTCAGCGGCGACGTACTGCTGATACGCCGTGAGGCTGACCTTGGAGTCGACCACCACCTGCTTGTCGCCCGGCAGGTAAATGATCACGTCTGGCTGGAAGCGCTCGCCGTCCGGCCCCTTGAGGTTGACCTGGGTCTGGTACTCGCGGCCCTTCTCCAGACCCGCATGTTCCAGCACCCGTTCAAGGATCAATTCACCCCAGTTGCCTTGGGTCTTCTGGCCTTTGAGGGCGCGGGTCAGGTTGGTCGCTTCATCACTCAGGCGCAGGTTAAGCGCTTGCAGGCGCTCCAGTTCCTTGGCCAACGAGAAGCGTTCACGGGCTTCGGCCTGATAACTTTCCTCCACGCGCTTTTCGAAGGACTGGATGCGTTCTTTCAACGGATCGAGCAACTGGCCGAGGCGCTGTTGACTGGTCTCGGCAAAGCGCTGTTCACGCTCATCGAAGATCTTGCCGGCGAGCTCGGCGAACTGCGCCCGCAGCTCATCGCGCGAGCCTTGCAGGTCGTTGAGACGTTGTTGATGGCTTTCCTGTTGCTCGCGCAATTCGGCGCTCAGCGAAGCGGCCTGGGCGTCGAGACGACGCAATTCGGCCTCTTTATTGGCACGCTCGATGTTCCAGGCGTGGGAGGCGTCGCGGGCGTCATCACGCTCGATCTGCAGCAACTCGACTTCGCGGCGCAGAGCCGCCAACTCCGCCTGCCTGGCGGCATTGACTTGGCCGAGGTCGACGATTTCATCGCGGCTGGCCTCAAGCTGGGCATTGAGCCCGTCCTGCGCCAGTTGCGCCATGGCCAGGCGCTCTTCGAGCAAGGCGACCTCGGCTTGCCGGTCGCTGGCCCGCCGCTGCAGTTGCCAGGCCAGCGCCAGCAGCGGCAATCCCGCGCCCGCCAGACCCAGCAACACGCTGGTCAAGTCCATAGCCATAGCCACTCCTGCCGATCCGATAAAGCCTGAAGGTTAACCAAGGCGTGGGGCGTTGGACAGCTCAGTCTTCGAGCAGACCGAGTTCCCGTTGTGCACGACGGTCGCCGGCGCGAGCGGCCTGGCGCAGCAGATCCTGGCCGATGCGCCGATCCCGGGCATTGCCGCACTCGCGGCACATCAATTGGCCGAGGCGACTTTGCGCCGTGACTACGCCTTCGCGTGCCGGTTGCTTGAGCAGACGCCCCGCCAGATGCTTGGCATTACGGCTATCGCCCAGCCGCGGGCTGTCGAGCAGCCATTCGGCCACACGCACGGAAAATCGCTTGGGAGAGGTAACACGAGGGTGTTCGGAGGTAACAGAGTCTGATACTGAGCGAAACTTCATAAAACACTGTGGGACAGATCGGAAGGCGCGCCACTTTACTCTCTTTTTCGTACAGGTAAAGTCGAAAAAAACCCGGCACGCGCGTGCTAGAGCAAGCGCTAGGGACAATCCACAGAAGCTGTGGATAACTCAGTGGACAACCGCTCCCGAACTCGCGCAAAGCCTTGTGGAATGGGGCTCGCAGTCAAACTGACGATTTTTTCACCAACAAAAAAAGACGATATTTTTCATTGACTTAAACTTTTGATGCAGGCAGCCACCGGGGTCAGGATTGATATGACAGTGAGGTTACCGTCTGCGCAACTAATGTGCACAAGTACCTGTTACCCGGTTATATCGATGCGCTTTTTCGGGTCGTTTTGCACCCTGAGCAGTGGATAAGCGGGTTGGCGATGGGCATGGCTGCACGCTTTTGTGGCGACGGACGGCTTCTTCGCGAGCAGGCTCGCTCCCACATTCGGTCCCTGTTCTCCTGTGGGAGCGAGCTTGCTCGCGAAAGGGCCAGCCCTGTCACCCACGATCCGCGCCACCGACCGAAATCTTTTTTGCCGCAGGGTTTGCATTGCCCAGGACGTTCCGTTACTATCCGCGGCGTTAGTACCAAGCTGAAAGTCAATTCCGGTCGAACACATCCCCACGGTCAACCTTCTTCCCAGAAGCCCTTCACCGAAAAAAGCGGGAACGACCCCTCGATGGTTTCCAGGTAAATCTTGCGCCAGCACAGCCTTTGAATGAATGCAAAGGGTGCTGCGAAGACCACTTACTCTGACCGAACCAACCTGCAAATTGATCAGGATCTTCACCCCGGGCCCAGAACCTCTGCCCTCGATGTGTTGCCTGTCCTCCTAAGTACCTACCTGCCAGCCCAAGCGCGCCAACTTATTTAGCGCTTCAAACTGGCTGCTTTGTTCCAGTCGGGTTCTTTGCTCGACCAATGGTGGTCGACATTACTGGAACGTTTTAACGTTGCACGGTTCTTATCCGTGTCATTTGTAGGAACACCTAATAACTATGTCTACTCAAATCCAGACTCAGGATGCCATTCGCACCCTAACCAACGCTTTTGCCCCAATGAACTGCCTGATCATGGCCGCTCGCAAAGGCTGCTTCAGCTTCACCGTGGTTAATGAACACGGAATCGCCCGCCACAGCGAGCGCTTGTACCCCGATCAATACTCCAGCGCCGAACCGCTGCAGGCCATTATTGATCGTACGCGTCAGGCCTTGATTGCCTGAGGGCCGAAAAGGCTGAAAAAGCAAAAGCCCCGCACATAATGCGGGGCTTTTTATTGCCTGATGTTTCGCTTTTAGCTTTTGACGTCTAAGCACCATCGGATATAACGCGACTGACCCAGCGCCGGAAATATTTTAAAAACAGGCCTTTACGACGTGAATATGACACTACACTTCAACTCAAGCGGCTTGATCCGCTTCCGGCGAGCCTGAGTCGATCCACCGCTGCCAAGGCCCCTTCAGGTTTCGCCGCCCCATTACAAGAATCGAGGGCATTATGGGTATCGCTGCCAGCGAACTGTGTCGCTACGTGATCCGTCCCACATTGATTTATCTGGGACGTCACTGCGCAACCGCCGAATCCCTGCTGCTGGGAATCGCCGCCAGCCAGTCCGCCCTCGGCTCCGCCCTGCATGACCGCCGTGGCCACGGCCTCTACCGGATTGCCGAGCACCGCCACCAAGCCCTTTGGGATCACTACCTGGCACTGGATCCGGAGCGCGCGAGCCTTGTTCGCGGTCTCGCCAGCCAGCATGCTTTTCTTAGCGGCCCGCACCTGGAATTGACCGTCAATCTGCGTTACGCCACCGCCATCGCCTGGCTACTGGTAGAAGAACAACACCCCACCCTCCCCGCCCCGGGCGATCTGCTGGGCATGGCGCGAATCTGGCGTCAGACCTTCCAGCCGCAAGGCCGTCTGCGCGACTTCACCTGCGCCTGGCAAACGTGTGTTTCACCGGTGAATCAGGTCGCGTGTTGACTGGCGAGTTTTGAAAGATCGCTCAACAGGTCGCGAATCTGGTCGGATTGTCCTACAAAACCGCTCTAACTCAAGGCATAGGGACTATAGCGCTGGGACGAAAATGTTGGTAATTTTCGCCCCGGTGATCACCAGGAGTTCTAATAATGAAAAAAGTCATGCTCAAAACCACCCTTAGCCTCGCCGTTACCATGGCATCCACCCAGATCTTCGCAGCTGGCTTTGCCATCAACGAACACAGCATCAGCGGGATGGGTACTGGTTACGCTGGGCGATCCTCTTCTGCCGACGACGCAAGCACTGTTTATGGCAACCCTGCCGGCATGTCGCGCCTCACGCGCGAACAAGTCACCGGCGGTGTTGCATTCCTCGATGCCAAGACCGATATCAGCGACGCCAGCTCCAGCCCTAACGGCGGCAGCAACAAAGGCGACATGGTGCCCTTCACCTCCGTACCTATGGGCTTCTACGTCAAACCGATCGACGAGCATTGGGCATTCGGCCTCGGCGTTTACGTGCCGTTCGGCCTGATTACCGACTATGAAAAAGGCTTTGGCGGCCGTTACTTCGGCAGCAAGTCCGAAGTACAAGTCATCACTTTCCAGCCAACTGTCAGCTACAAGTTCAACGATGTGGTGTCGATCGGTTTCGGTCCGACCATCAACCGTATCGACGGTACGCTGGAATCCAACCTGTCGATCACCCAGGCCGCGCCGGACGGCAAGGTCAAGATCAAGGGTGACGACACCGCGCTGGGCTACAACATCGGCGTGCTGGTACAGGCCACCGACACCACGCGTCTGGGTCTGACCTACCACTCGAAAGTCGATTACAAGCTCGAAGGCAACACCAAGGTCAACTACGGCGTATTGGGCGCCGTCGGCCTAAGCGCCCAGCAGAAGTACGACGCTTCGCTGAAGATCACCACCCCTGAATCCGTGGACTTCTCGGTCACTCAGGCGATCAACGATCGCTGGAACGTTTATGCCGGTTCGACCTGGACCCGCTGGAGCCAGTTGAAGAAGATCACCGTTGAAAACTCCGGCGTCCAGCCGCTGCTGGCCGGCCAGTTCGGCGAGATCACTGAAGAGCAGAACTGGCACGACTCCTGGGCTTACGCCGTGGGTACTTCGTACCAGCTGAACAAGGAATGGGTACTGCGTACCGGTCTGACCTTCGACCAGTCGCCGACCAACAACGTCGACCGCTCGCCACGCATCCCTACTGGCGACCGCACAATCTTCAGCATCGGTGCCGGCTGGAGCCCGACCGAAGACCTGACCATCGACGTGGCTTACTCGTACCTGAAAGAAGAGTCGGTCAAGGTCCACAACCAGAACGATCGTGGCCAGACCTACGACGCCAAGTATGAAAACTCGGCAAACGGTTTCGGTGTTGGCGCTACCTACCGCTTCTGATGCTGCACGGCGAGGCTAAACCCTCGCCCACAGAAAAGCCCCGCTCTCTTTACAGAAAGCGGGGCTTTTTTGTGCCTGAGATTTACAACCTGTAGGAGCTGTCGAGTGAAACGAGGCTGCGATCTTTTGATCTTGTTTTTTAAGATCAAAAGATCGCAGCGTTCCGCAGCTCCTACAGGGTCATGGTTGCAGTGGTTTTGAAGCAATGGCCTTTTCAACTGCCGCGATAAACTCCGGATCATCCGGCTTGGTCAGGCTGGAGAAATTGGCAATCACCTTGCCCTGACGATCAATCACGTACTTGTAGAAATTCCACTTCGGCGCACTGCTCTGTTCGGCCAGCACCTTGAACAGGTGAGTCGCATCGTCGCCACGGACCTTCTGCGGCTCGGTCATGGTGAACGTCACGCCGTAGTTGGCGTAGCAGACCTTGGCGGTTTCGGCGCTGTCCTTGGACTCCTGCTTGAAGTCATTGGAGGGCACGCCGAGCATTTCCAGGCCTTGCGCCTTGTAATGCTGATTGAGCGCCTCGAGGCCCTCGAACTGGGGGGCGAAGCCACAGAAACTGGCGGTATTGACCACCACCAGCGGCTTGCCGGCGTAGCGCTGGCACAGATCGACGGATTCCTTGGCGCGCAACTTGGGCAACGAACCTTGCAGCGCCTCCGGGCAATCAGCCGCCTGGGCCAGTCCGGTCAACGCCATCAGCAACGCGGGTACAGCACACCAGCGCATGAGCATGTCGGGGCATCCTTTGAGCAGTCATCAGACTCCCGACGTTACTCGCCCTCCAAGCCTACAAGCAAGCGCCCAAGCCCAACTGCATCAACGCTAGGCCGCCCTGATGCCAGCCCCACCACACCAGCGCCAGCAACAGCGCGCCGAGTGCGGTAAAGGCGATACGCGGCCAGGAACGCTTCATACGGCGCCGACCGCCGGCTGCAGACGCGCCACCGGACGCTCGCGTACCGGCCAGTTCAGCGCGGCCGCCAGCAGACTCAAGAGAATCGCCACTTGCCAGATCAAGTCATAACTCCCGGTACGGTCATACACCACCCCACCCAGCCAGCCGCCGAGGAACGAGCCAAGCTGATGAAAGAGGAACACGATACCGCCGAGCATGGACAGATTGCGCACGCCAAACAAGGTCGCCACCGTGCCGTTGGTCAATGGCACCGTCGACAGCCACAGGAAACCCATGGCCATGCCGAACAGGTACGCCGACGTCGTCGTCACCGGCAGCCACAGGAACAGCACGATCACCACCGCACGCAGCAGGTACAACGCCGTCAGCAGACGCGGCTTGGACATGCGTCCGCCGAGCCAGCCAGCGGTATAAGTGCCAAAGATATTGAACAGACCGATCAGCGCCAGCACCGTGGTGCCGACGGTTGCCGGCAGATGTTGATCAACCAGATAGGCCGGCAGATGCACACCGATGAACACCACCTGAAAGCCGCAGACGAAAAAGCCGAATGCCAACAGCCAGAACCCCGAGTGCGAGCAGGCTTCGCGCAGCGCTTCGGACAAGCTCTGCTCATGGCCCAGCACCGGCAGCGGCGTGTCCTTGAGCATGCTCACCAACGGCACAATCAGCGCCACCAGCAAACCGAGTACCAACAGCGCCGCCGACCAGCCGAGCCAGCCGATCAAACCCAGCGTGCCCGGCAACATCGCAAACTGGCCGAACGAACCGGCAGCACTGGCGATGCCCATGCCCATGCTGCGTTTTTCCGGCGGCACCGCACGACCGACCACGCCGAGAATCACCGAGAACGACGTACCGGACAGACCGATACCGATCAACAGACCGGCACTCAGCGACAGGGTCAGCGCCGAATCGGACAGCCCCATGCACACCAGGCCCGCGGCATACAGCACGCCGCCGACCAGCACCACTTTCGCCGCCCCGAAACGGTCAGCCAGGGCGCCAGTGAACGGCTGCGCCAGACCCCAGATCAGGTTCTGCAGGGCGATGGCGAAGGCAAACACTTCGCGCCCCCAGCCGAACTGCGCACTCATCGGCGACAGGAACAGACCGAAGCCGTGCCGCACGCCCAATGACAACGCCAGAATCAGCGCACTTCCCAGCAACACCCAACCGCACGTACGCCACATCGATGTCATTGTTATTCTCCGTTCGCGGGTATATACCCGCTTAAATCCGGAAAAACCGGCCCTCAGGCCAGTTCATCCAACAGTCGCAGCAAGGTTTCACGCTTCTCGGCGCCCAGGCGATCGATCAATCGCTGTTGCGCCGCTTCCCAGGCCGGCAGCGCCGCCGCGAGGCGTTGTGCACCGGTTTCGGTGAGCCGGACGATGCGATTGCGCATGTCCTCGCCCTCGGCCAGCGCCACCAAGCCCTCGCCTTCCAGCACCCGCAGGTTGCGCCCCAGGGTGCTGCGATCCAGGCCCATGGCTTCGGCCAGTTCCGAGATGCTCGGTTGATCCAGACGCTGCAGATTGCACAGCAAAGAATACTGGGCAACGTTGATCCCGAAGCCGTCGAGAGCGCCGTCGTAATGCCTGCTGACGCCACGAGCGGCGCGACGCAGGTTGGTGCACAAACACTGAGAAGGAAGCATGATGCGTGTATATACCCGCGACTGTGTTAAATCAAGTTGCACATGAGTTTATCAATAAGGATTGTGGCGTCTGACACATCCCCATCGCTGGCAAGCCAGCTCCCACAGTTTTTTGCAAGTGTTCAAAAAATCTGCAAACGCCTCAATACTTGTGGGAGCTGGCTTGCCAGCGATGAGGTCCGAACAGGCAACAGACACCTGTCAGACCAACACCACCCCAACCAGCACCGCCATCTCCAGCAATTCCAGCAACGCCCCGGCCGTATCGCCCGTGGTCCCGCCCAACCGCCGCATCATCACCTGCCGCAGCCAGACAAACCCGACGAACGCGACAACCAGCGCAACAATCGCTTTCACCCCGGTAATCAGCAAGCAGGCCAGCGCACTCGCCCCCAGCACCCACCAACCGGCCCTGCGCGGCAAATGATCAGCCAACGCCTGCCCCAGACCTCCCGCGCGCACATAAGGCGTGGTCAGAAACAGCCCCAGCAACGCCGCGCGCCCCAGCAGCGGCACGATGATCAACATCACCGCGTGCCCTTGCTCGACCAGCGCCAGCAACGCGCAAAACTTCAGCAGCAACACCAACACCAGCGTCACCACGGCAATCGGCCCGCTGCGCGGATCCTTCATGATCGTCAGCGTGCGCTCGCGATCACCGAAACCACCAAGCCAGGCATCAGCGCTGTCAGCCAGACCATCCAGATGCAGCGCGCCGCTGAGCAGCACCCACACCGCCAGCAACAGCGCCGCATGCAACAACAACGGCGCGCCGGCCAATACCAGGTTGAATGCCCAGAGGATCACCCCGAACAGCAACCCCACCAGCGGATAAAACAACAGCGAACGCCCGAGCTGTTGCGGCTCCGGCATCCCCGGCAGACGAATCGGCAGGCTGCTGAGAAATTGCAGGGCGATCCACAGTGGCAGCATCTCAGTGACCTTCCTTGAGCGAACCATCGGCCTCGACGCTGAGCGCGAACAGCGAAGCATGCGCGACTTCGACATTGAGCAACTGCTCACGTGGCAAACCTCGCGCCTGCGCCAGCAACAGACGCATCACGCCGCCATGACTGATCAACAAAACGCGTTCACCGGTATAGGCCTGATGCAAACGCGCAACCGCGCCCAGCACGCGCGCCGCAAAATCACTGACCGGCTCACCCTGCGGCGGCGTGAAAGCATACGGATCGGCCCAGAACAACCCCAGCGCCTCGGCATCGGTCTCCATCAGTGCCGCTGCGCTCTGCCCTTCCCAGGCACCGAAATGCAGTTCCTGCAGGTCCTTGTCCAACTGCACCGGCAGATTCAGTTGCTCGCCCAGCTCTGCAGCGAACCGCGCGCAACGCTGCAGCGGCGAACTGATCAAGCGATCCCACGGCCCGCCCGCGATCACCGCCGCACGCATCTGCGCCCAACCCTTTTCCGTGAGCGCATCATCGAGGCTACCGCGCAGCCCACCGCCCAGTTCAGTCTCACCGTGGCGCAGCAGGTCCAGACGCAACGTCATGCCGGACGATCCGCCACCGCCGCTTCGGCGAACGTCGCCATCTGCCCGTGCAGGTCGCAGGCCAGACGCAACAGCGGCACAGCCAACGCCGCCCCGCTGCCCTCGCCCAGACGCAAACCGAGTTCCAGCAGCGGTTCGGCATTGAGGGTTTCCAGCACATGACGATGGCCCGGCTCGGCGCCCCGGTGGCCGAACAGCAGCCACTCGCGGCAGGCTGGATTCAGTCGCACCGCGACCAACGCAGCGACCGTGCAGATAAAGCCGTCGACCAGCACCGCCACGCCTTCCTGCGCACAAGCCAGGTACGCGCCGACCAGTGCGGCGATTTCAAACCCGCCGAGGTTGAACAGGGTTTGCAGCGCATCGCCACGTTGCGCCGCGTGCAGCGCCAGTGCGCGCTCGATCACTTGTGCTTTATGGCTGACGCCCTCGGCATTCAACCCCGTGCCGGGACCGGTCAGGTGCGCCACCGGGCAATCGAGCAAGGCACACGCCAGTGCACTGGCGGCAGTGGTGTTGCCGATGCCCATTTCGCCACCGATGAACAACTGTGCGCCCGCCGCTTTGGCGCGCAGCACGCTGTCACGACCGGCCTGTAAGGCGAGTTCGCCCTGCGCTTGGGTCATCGCCGCGCCTTTGGCGAAATTCGCCGTGCCCGGGCCGATGTTCAGATGACGCACGCCCGGCAGATTCAACGTAGGTGTCACGGTGCCCAGATCGACCACTTCCAGTTGCGCATCGAGCTGGCGCGCCAGCACGCTGATCGCCGCACCGCCGCTGACGAAGTTGAGCAGCATCTGCCCGGTGACCTCCTGCGGGAAGGCGGAAACACCTTCCGCGACCACCCCGTGATCACCAGCAAAAATCGCGATCCAGACCTGCTTGAGGGTCGGCTTGATCTGCCCCTGCAATCCGGCCAGCTGCACCGCCACGCTTTCGAGGCGACCGAGGGAGCCGGCCGGTTTGGTCAGTTGCTGTTGGCGCGCCGCCGCGTGTTCAACGATCTCGGTATTTACGGATTGGCACGGGTTCAACCACCACGCTTGAGTCATAACGCAGGTCCTTTCAGGGTCAGGGGCAGGCCGGCGACAGTCAGGACGACTCGCTGACAACGCTCGGCCAGAGCTTGATGCAGCCAACCGGCTTCATCGACGTAGCGGCGAGTCAATTCGCCCAGCGGCACGACACCCATTCCGGTCTCGTTGCTGACAAAAATGATTTCTCCCGGCAATGACGCCAGGCAGTCCAGCAGAGCTTCACGTTCGGCGGCGAGACGCGCGGCGTCATCGAGCATCAGCAGATTGGTCAGCCACAGGGTCAGGCAGTCCACCAGCAGGCAACGCTCGCCGCCGGCGTTTTCACGCAGGACACGGGCCAGCGCTATGGGTTCTTCGATCAGCGCCCATTCGGCCGGACGCCGGGCGCGGTGATGGGCGACGCGGGCGTTCATTTCACCGTCCAGCGGCTGGCTGGTGGCGATGTAAGTGACCGCCAGCTGGCTGTCGCTGGCGAGTTTTTCCGCGAGGCGACTTTTGCCGGAGCGGGCGCCGCCGAGGATCAGTTGGTGCATGGGGACATCCTGAAAATTAAGTGTTGAGGCAACCGGCCTCTTCGCGGGCAAGCCCGCTCCCACAGTGATCGCAGTGGCTGAAACACCTCACTCCCCTGTGGAGGATGGAGATGTCCTGTCATTTATGTATTGAGGCAACCNAAAGTGGGAGCGAGCCTGCTCGCGAAGAGGCCGTAACAGCCAGCCTAAATCCCGCAGAGCTGACGCAGCAGCCCGGTATCCAGATGCTGCTCCACCAGATCCGCCAGCCGCTCGATATCGCGCTCGCGCAGACCGTGGTAATCCACCTCCTGCACAGCGCTCAACCCGGCCCAGCGCAGCAACGCGGCACTGGCTTGCGGTGATTCGAACAAGCCATGCAGGTAGGTGCCGAACACCTGCCCGTCCAGACTCTGCGCGCCATCGCAACGACCATCCTCCAGATGCACCGCCGCGTTCTCCAGCGCCGGGCCTACCGTTACCCCGGCATGAATTTCATAGCCACTGACCTCGGCGTTTTCCAGCGCCAGATGCCCACGGACATTGCGCAACTGCTTCTCGGCTTCCAGCGTGGTTTCGAACGCCAGCAAACCGAGGCCGGCACTGGAGCCCGGCGCGCCTTCCAGGCCCAGCGGATCGTGCACCTGCTCACCGAGCATTTGCAGACCGCCGCAGATCCCCAGCAACTTGCCGCCATAGCGCAAGTGCCGATTGATCGCCGCGTCCCAGCCATTGGCACGTAAATAGGCAAGATCGCTGCGCACGCTTTTCGAGCCGGGCAGGATGATCAGATCGGCGGCAGGGATCGCCTGCCCCGGGCCGATGAATTGCAGATCGACCTGCGGATGCAAACGCAGCGGATCGAAGTCGGTGTGATTGCTGATACGCGGCAGCACCGGCACCACCACTTTCAGCACTTGCTCGGCCTTGTCGGTCTGGCGCTGGTCGATGCCGTCCTCAGCCTCCAGATGCAGATCCATCACGTACGGCAGCACACCGATAACCGGTTTGCCGGTGCGCTGTTCCAGCCAGTCGAGGCCCGGTTGCAGCAAGGCGATGTCACCGCGAAAGCGGTTGATGATGAAGCCCTTGACCCGCGCCTGCTCGCTCGGCGACAGCAGCTCCAGCGTGCCGACCAGATGCGCAAACACCCCGCCGCGATTGATGTCGGCGATCAGCAGCACCGGGCAATCCACCGCTTCGGCGAAGCCCATGTTGGCGATGTCCCCGGCACGCAGGTTGATCTCGGCCGGCGAGCCGGCGCCTTCGACCATCACCAGCGGATACGCCGCGCTCAGCCGCTCGTGCGACGCGAGCACCGCTTGCATGGCGATGGCTTTGTAGTCGTGATACGCCACCGCATTCATGCTGGTGACCGCGCGGCCATGGATGATCACCTGCGCGCCGGTGTCGCTGTTGGGCTTGAGCAACACCGGGTTCATGTCGGTATGCGGTTCAAGATGCGCGGCTTGCGCCTGCACCGCTTGCGCCCGGCCGATCTCGCCGCCGTCGGCGGTCACCGCGCTGTTGAGCGCCATGTTCTGCGGTTTGAACGGCACCACCGCCACGCCCTGACGGGTGGCCCAGCGACACAGCGCCGTCACTAGCGTGCTTTTACCGGCGTCGGAGGTGGTGCCTTGCACCATCACGGTGGTCATTTCGATTCCTTGGCAAAGGCTTGCAGCGCCTGTTCGAGGCGCGCTTCTTCAGCGGCGTTGGCCGGCAGGCCAAAACGCAAACTGCTGTTGTGGGTGAAGATGCGCAGAAGGATCCCGCGTCGGGCCATGAACTCGTGTAGCGCTTGCGCGTGCTCGGTGACCAGCCACTGAAACAACGCACAACCACCGTGGGGTTTGAAACCATAGCGCTCCAGCAGCAGCGCCAGACGCTCACTGGCCTCATCGCTGCGAATACGTTGCCGAGTGTGCGCTTCGGTGTCCTGCAAACAGGCCTGACCGAGCACCCGCGTCGGCCCGCTCACCGCCCACGGCCCGACCTGTTCGGCGAGCAACCTGAGCAACTTGCGCTCGGCCAGCACAAACCCCAGACGCACCCCGGCCAGACCGAAAAACTTGCCGAACGAGCGCAAGACGATCAGGCCAACTTGATGGGTGTGCGAGGCCAGGCTCAGCTGCGGCGTGTTATCCATGAACGCTTCATCGACCACCAGCCAGCCGCCGCGCTGGGCCAGCCGCGCATGCCAGTCGAGCAGCCGCGCCGGGGTCAGGCTCAGGCCAGTGGGATTGTTCGGATTGACCACCACCAGCACGTCGAGGCTGTCGAGAAAGAATTCCACTTCCTGCTCCAGCACTTCGCGCACGATATAACCACTGCGACGCCAGGCTTCGGCGTGCTCGGCATAACACGGCGACAACACACCGACCTTGCCGGCGCGGCGCAAACGCGGCAGCAGCTGGATCGCCATTTGCGAACCGGCCACCGGCAGCACCTGCGAAGCACCGTAGTAATCACACGCGGCCTGCTCCAGCCCGTCGTCGGTTTCCGGCAAGCGTGCCCAGGCGCGCAACGGAATCTGCGGCACCGCAAACGGCCACGGCGCAAGCCCGCTGGACAGGTCGAGCCAGTTGGCCTCGGCAATCCCGTAATCGAGTGCAGCCTTGCGCAGCCGGCCACCGTGCTCAAGCATAGAATTCAGCCCCCACGCAGAGAATCAGCAGCCATAACCATACCCCGCGCTGGACCAATTGCCAGCCGCGATCAATCGAATCGGCATCCGCCGGCGCACCTTCGCCCAGTTGCGGACGCTCATGCAGCTCACCGTGATAAATCGCCGGTCCGCCCAGTTCGACGCCTAACGCACCGGCGCCAGCCGCCATTACCGGACCGGCGTTGGGGCTGTCCCATTGCGGGCCCTGGCTGCGCCAGCATTTCCAGGCGAGCCGGGTGTTGCCCAGCAGTGCGTAGGTCAGCGCCACCAGTCGGGCCGGAATGTAGTTGAGCACGTCGTCGATTTTTGCCGCGCACCAGCCGAAGCGCTCGAAGCGTTCGTTGCGATAGCCCCACATCGCGTCGAGCGTATTGCTCAGGCGATAGAGCACCACCCCCGGCGCACCGGCCACGACAAACCAGAACAGCGCGGCGAACACCGCGTCACTGCCGTTTTCCAGCACCGATTCAGTGGCGGCGCGGGCGACGGCGGTGCTGTCCAGTTCGCTGGTCTGACGGCTGACCAGATAACCGACGCGTTTGCGTGCTTCTTCCAGATCATCGGCGCGCAAGGCGGCAGCTACCGGCGCGACATGCTCACCGAGGCTGCGCATGCCGAGGGCGCAATACAGCGCCAGAATCTCGACGATCCAGCCGACGTACGGCGCCCAGGAAAACGCGGTCGCGAGCAAGGTCAGCGGCAGCACCGCGATCACCCACGCGGTGACCCCGTGACTGCGCCAGCCACGTCCGCCCGCATTGAAACGGCGCTCGACGCGCCCGGCAAAATTGCCGAACGCCACCAGCGGATGCCAGCGTTTCGGTTCACCCAGCAGCGCATCCAGCGCGACTGCGGCGACACTCAACAACGCCACACTCATTGACTCACTCCCCAATAATTTTCGTACAGCAACTCATTGAGCGGCCGCGCCTGCGCCCACCCTTCGAGTACCAGCATCGGCGCCGGATAGAATGCCTTGACCGGCCCCAGGCACAACACCGCCAATGGCTTGGCCCCGGCCGGCAGCTGCAGCAGATCGGCCAGCGCCTGCGGTTCGAACAGCGACACCCAGCCCATGCCCAGCCCCTCGGCACGGGACGCCAGCCACAGATTCTGAATCGCGCAGGACAGCGAGGCCATGTCCATTTCCGGCAGCGTACGACGGCCGAAAATGTGCTTTTCGCGATCATCCATCAGCGCCGCGACCAGCACTTCGGCGCAGTCGTTGATGCCTTCAACCTTGAGCTTCATGAACTCGTCACTGCGCTCGCCGAGGGCTTCGGCGGTACGCACGCGCTCTTCTTCGACGAGGTTCTGGATCTGCCCGCGCAGGGCGCGATCGCTGATGCGGATGAAGCGCCATGGCTGCATCAGACCGACGCTGGGCGCCTGATGCGCGGCTTCGAGCAGACGGCGCAGCAGCTCCGGCTCGACCGTGCCGCCGGTGAAGTGGCGCATGTCGCGGCGTTCGGCGATGGCTCGGTAGACGGCTGCGCGTTCGGCCTCGGAATAGGCGTTGTCGGTCATGGCCCCATCGCTGGCAAGCCAGCTNGGGGATCGCGTTTCTTCAGGCATGACACCGGCCACTGTGGGAGCTGGCTTGCCAGCGATGGCGGCCTTGAGATCTGGCGCAAACAATGCGGCAATCGCAGTCGGGTTCGACGGAAAGTAAAAATGCACGTACGACGCCGTCATCCGCCCCTCCCGATAAACCGCCTCCGCCCCGCGCCCGCCATTCGGGCTGATGCCCCGGGCAATCGGCGTCAGCTCGGTGCTGGTCAGGGAATGGTGATAGGTGTGCCCACGCAGCGAGCCCTCCGGCAAATCCACCGCTTGCAGTGCCAGTGCCGCCAGACGTTTTTGCATCACTGCCTCACCGCGCAGCAGCCCGACCAGTTCGGCGCGGGTGCCTTCGACATCGGTCAACGCGTCGAGCAGATAGAGCATGCCGCCGCACTCGGCAAGCAGTGGTTTGCCGGCGGCGTGGTGCGCGCGAATCGCATCCAGCATCGCGGTGTTTCGCGCCAGCGAGACATGGTGCAATTCCGGGTAACCACCGGGCAAATACAGACTGTCGGCGTCGGGCAATTGGGTATCGCGGATCGGCGAAAAGAAACTCAACTCGGCGCCCATCGCCCGCAGCAGATCGAGGCTGGCACCGTAGGTGAAGGCAAAGGCTTCGTCACGAGCGACGGCAATGCGCACGCCGTCGAGCAGCGGCTCAGCAGGGATCACTTCAGGCGCGGCGAACTCCACGGCCGGTGGCAGCGCTACCTCGCAACTGCTGGCCAACGCTTGGGCGGCCGCGTCGAGACGCAGGTCCAGATCATTCAGTTCGCTGGCTTGCACCAGACCGAGATGGCGGCTCGGCAACTCGATCCCGGTTTCCCGCGACAGCGCGCCGTACCAACGCAGACCTTCGGTGAGGCTGCCTTCGAGCAATTGCGCATGACGCAAAGTGCCGACGCGGTTGGCCAGCACCCCGGCAAACGGCAGGTCCGGCTGATAGCGCGCCAACCCCAGCGCCAGTGCACCAAAGGTCTGGGCCATGGCGGTGCCATCGATCACACCAAGCACCGGCACGCCGAAATGCCGCGCCAGATCAGCACTGGACGGCGTGCCGTCGAACAGGCCCATCACGCCTTCGATCAGGATCAGATCGGCTTCGGCGGCGGCTTCCCACAACAGGCGGCGGCTTTCCTGCTCGCCGACCATCCACATGTCCATTTGATACACCGGCGCACCGCTGGCGCGCTCGAGAATCATCGGGTCGAGGAAGTCCGGGCCGCACTTGAACACGCGCACCTTGCGCCCCTGATTGCGATGCAAGCGAGCGAGCGCGGCGGTGACGGTGGTCTTGCCCTGACCGGAGGCCGGGGCGGCAATCAGCACCGCCGGGCAGTGACGTGGTTGATTCAAAGTTCGACGCCTTTCTGCGCTTTGATGCCGGCCTGGAAGGCGTGCTTGAGCATACCCATTTCGGTGACGGTGTCGCCCATCTCGATCATTTCCGGTTTGGCCGCGCGGCCGGTGACGATCACGTGCTGCATCGGCGGACGCGCCTGCAGGTCGCTGAGCACTCGATCCAGATCGAGGTAGCCGTGTTTCAGGGCAATGTTCAGTTCATCCAGCACCACCAGGCCGATCGACGGATCGCGCAGCAGCTCGCGGGACACTGCCCACGCAGCTTCGGCGGCGGCGATGTCACGCTGGCGGTCCTGGGTTTCCCAGGTGAAACCCTCGCCCATTACGTGAAAACGCACTTGCTCGGGGAAGCGGCGGAAAAACAGTTCTTCGCCAGTGCTGTTGCGGCCCTTGATGAACTGCACCACACCGCACTGCATGCCGTGGCCCATGGCACGGGCAAGCATGCCGAACGCCGAGCTGCTTTTGCCTTTGCCATTGCCGGTCAACACCAGCACCAGGCCGCACTCGTCGGGCGAATTGGCGATGCGTTCGTCGATCACGGCTTTTTTGCGCTGCATACGCGCCAGATGGCGTTCGTCGCGCTCGGGGGAATCGGTCATGGGGGAGCTCTCCGTTGAGGCTGGATAACGGCGGGCAGGCACAAGAACAGACGGCAAAAAGCCTGGCATCGCCCACCGTGATGCCGCTGGATGGATCAGGCCGGTCTCCGGGCTCATGAGCGGCGAATCGCCTGACTGCGCGCCTTCCCGCGTCGGTCGACACAGTGGCTCAATGCGCAGTTTTCACTCATTTACCGTTGCGGGGGCAGCGCCGGGATCGTGATCGTCTTTCACCTGAAGACAACCCTCACCGGCTTCCCTGTTTCACTCTGTCGACACGCGTCACAGAGCACCTGAAACAAGCCGCGAAGGTTAGAGGGTTGGGGATGGAGCGTCAATTAAAGAGGGGGCCGTCGGGCGAATAACTGCCGCCGATCAATTATCTGACGCCAATCTTGTGCCACACTGAGACAAGTGATATCAAAGAGCCATGCTTTTGATTGAAAAAGCACACCACAACAATAAGGATGATGACGATGCAAGGCATGATCATCAGCAACCCGCGCCTGGAATTCCTGCGCCCGGTGCTTGAACGCTGGTTTGACTGTATTGACCGTTACAACGCGGTACGCGGTGACAACGACACACCCTACTGGCATGACGAGAAAGCCAATCTCGGCTTGCTCTCCGCTGCGGCATGGATGGCCGAGTTGGTTACCCTCTGCGATACCACCACCCGCAAGCAGAACGAGGATGGCGAGCGCAATGCCCGCGCCGACCTGTTCATCGCCGGGGCCGAAGACCGCGCCTACCTTCAGGCCACCCAGCGCTGGCCGCGGGTCAACAACCTCAACCTGACTCAGGCCCTGCTGGACATCACCAGCGATGCCAAACGCATCAGCTTCGCCAGTGACCTCAAACTCGGCTGTCTGTTCGTCGCCCCGCAGAAGGCCCAGCACAGTGCCAGCCCCGAAGAACTGCAGGACATGGTCGACGACCTGCAAAAGGAACACTGCTGCGCCGTGGCCTGGTATTTCCCCTACGCCTACCGCAAGTTGCGCAGCGAAGCGGGCAACTATCATCCGGGCATCGCCGTGCTGTTCAAAGAGGCCCGCGGTTGAGCGGTTGAACCATCGGGTGCGCAAGCTCCTCTATGATTAAGCATGCATTCATAGGGAAGATCAGCAATGCGCAAAACCCGACTCGCTCTCGTCATCGCTCTCGCCGGAGGGCTCGCCGCCTGCGGTGAATCCTCCAGCCTGCAGGTTTCCGACGGCACCGGTCCGTCACCGAAACTGCCTGAACCGAACAAAACCCTGATCCCGACGGTGAACATCGCCCCAGCGGTCGGCTGGCCTGCAGGTGGCAAACCGACCGCCGCAGCCGGTACGCAAGTGGCTGCATTTGCCGAAGGCCTCGATCACCCACGCTGGCTCTACGTGCTGCCCAACGGTGACGTATTGGTGGCGGAAACCAACGCGCCGCCCAAGCCGGATGACAGCAGTGGTATTCGCGGCTGGGTGATGAAGAAAGTCATGGGCAAAGCCGGTGCCGGCGTGCCAAGCCCGAACCGCATCACCTTGTTGCGCGACGCCGATCACGACGGCGTGGCCGAGACCCGCACGGTGTTTCTTCAAAATCTCAATTCGCCGTTTGGCATGACCCTGGTCGGTAACGATTTGTACGTCGCTGACACCGATCGCCTGCTGCGCTTTCACTACGAATTCGGCGCGACCGAGATCAAGACCCAGCCGATCAAAGTCACCGATCTGCCTGGCGGTACGCTGAACCATCACTGGACCAAGAACGTCATCGCCAGCAAGGACGGCAGCAAGCTGTATGTCACCGTCGGCTCGAACAGCAACGTCGGCGAGAATGGTCTGGATAAAGAGGAAGGTCGCGCCGCGATCTGGGAAGTGGATCGCGCCACCGGCAATCACCGGATCTTCGCCTCGGGCATTCGTAACCCCAACGGTCTGGCGTGGGAACCCACCACAGGCGCGCTGTGGACAGCAGTCAACGAACGTGACGAAATCGGCAGCGACCTGGTGCCGGACTACATCACCTCGGTCAAGGACGGTGGCTTCTATGGCTGGCCTTTCAGCTATTACGGCCAGCACGTGGATGTGCGGGTGAAGCCGCAGAATCTGGATCTGGTGGCCAAGGCCATCGCTCCGGACTACGCCGTCGGCCCGCACACTGCCTCGCTGGGCCTGACCTTCGCCGAAGGCAACAGCCTGCCGGCGCAGTTCAAGGAAGGCGCGTTCATCGGTCAACACGGCTCGTGGAACCGCAAACCGCACAGTGGCTATAAGGTGATTTTCGTACCATTCGCCGCCGGCAAGCCGAACGGAGCACCGGTGGATGTGCTGACCGGTTTCCTCGACAAGGACGAGAACGCTTTGGGCCGCCCGGTAGGCGTGGCAATCGACCAGCAAGGTGGTTTGCTGGTGGCGGATGATGTGGGGAACAAGGTTTGGCGGGTTTCGTCCGCCAAGTAACTTTTGCCTGACCTGAAACAACTGTGGGAGCGAGCCTGCTCGCGAATGCGTAGTGTCAGCCTCCATTGGGTTGACTGATACACCGCTTTCGCGAGCAGGCTCGCTCCCACATTGGAATGGCTGCTATTTTTACTACGGGTTATGCGCCAGATGCTCCGGCTGCAACACCCGCTTGGCACTCAGATACGCCTTCTGCCAATACGCCTTCGACAGGCTGTCCAGCTTCACTGTGCCGCCGGTTGCTGGCGCATGCACGAAGCGACCTTCCCCCACGTAGATCCCCGCATGGCTGACCTGAGAGCCGCCGTTGGTGGCGAAGAAGATCAGGTCGCCGGTCTGCAACCCTTCCTTGCCCACATTCGGCGCCTGCATCACGATCATCTCGCGGGTGGAGCGCGGCAGGGAGATGCCGGCGGCATCGCGGTAGACGAAACCTATCAGACCGCTGCAATCAAACCCGGAGTCTGGCGTGTTGCCGCCCCAGCGATAGGGCGTGCCAACCAGGCCCAGCGCGCGAAACAGCACGTCTTCAGCAGCGGGCGAAAAAGCTTGGGAGGGCCCGAACACCACCGGAGCGCGTACCACGGGCGCAGGCGGCGGGGTGCGGCTGGCGCAGGCGCTGAGCAGCGCTGCGAAGAAAATCAATGTGAGGCGGGCCGACATCGTCATAAGCAGAACATCCTGATCTGGCTGCGGCTTTCTCTGCCGAATGGACAGAAACAAAACCGCCTGCGGAGCACGCAGGCGGTTTGCCATCAATATAGATACAGGATTCTAGCGGCTACGCGGCAAACTTCAAGTAAGACTTTAACTTCACCTTGTAAAGTCTAGGTCTACTCCCTTGCCGGGCACCGTTCTTGTCGCCACGGACGTGGCGACAACGGGGGAATTACTTGCGAGCGGTGACCACGGTCGGAGCCATCGCGAGCGCGCGTTTGGCTTCGATGAAGGTCTTGCTCCAGTAGCTGTCACCCAGGCTGTCGATGCGAACACCGCCGCTGCGACGACTGCTGGAGTGGATGAACTGATTGTCACCCAGGTAGATCCCGGCGTGGCTTACACGACCGCGACGACCGTTGGTGGCGAAGAACAGCAGATCGCCCGGCTCAAGGTTGCCGCGCGAGACCAGAGGCGCATCCACGTTGATCATTTCACGGGTGGAGCGCGGCAGATTCATGCCGGCCTCTTCGCGGAACAGGTAACCGATGAAACCGCTGCAGTCGAAACCGGCTTCAGAGGTGCCGCCGAAACGGTAACGGGTACCGATCAGGGACATGCCGCGTTCAAGGATACTGTCGGCCAGAACCGGGAGCTCGTACGGCTTCTTGTTGAAGTCCGAGAGTTCTTTTTCGGTGTCCAGCTCTTCCTGGTAAGTAACGGAAGACTGGGCAGTGGCAGAATTTTTAACCTGCTGAGGCTGCTCTTGAACTGGAGAATGAGCAGCGCAACCGAACAACAGGGTGACGAGTGCGAGAGGCACGAGGGGTGCGAAGCGATTTAGCATGGGCACGACCGTGGCTGAAGTTGTAAAGAAGCCGAGACTATGCCCGCTATCGGCCTCATTTGCAAATTCAATCGATCTTTTTGTGACTTCCCGGTTTCTCGTTTACATCTAAGCGCTTAAGCCCATTTGACTCGATACGCGGTCTGCATACGTTGCGGAAACGCGGATTTTCTGGCGCCTGAAATATGTCGAAACGTGCTGAAAGCCTCGTATTTCAAGGGCTGACTACCAACCGAGGGTCTCTTTCAGGAACGGAATTGTCAGCTTGCGTTGCGCCTGCAACGAGGCCTGATCCAGCTGTTCGAGCAGGTCGAACAGTGCACTCATGCTGCGGGTGCCGCGGGTCAGAATAAAGTGTCCGACTTCATCGGTCAGGTGCAGGCCGCGACGCGAAGCACGCAATTGCAGGGCACGCAATTTGTCTTCATCGGAAAGCGGGCGCATCTGGAAGATCAGCGCCAGCGTCAGGCGCGATTTGAGGTCAGCCAGTTTCACCGGCAGCTCGCGTGGCGAGGTTGAAGCGGCAATCAGCAAACGCCGACCGCTGTCACGCAAGCGGTTGAACAGATGAAACATCGCCTCTTCCCAGTCCGGCTTGCCGGCAATCACCTGCAAGTCATCCAGGCAGACCAGTTCGTACTGCTCAAGGTTGTCGAGGATTTCGATACCGCGATCCATCAATTCGGCCAGCGGCAGGTACACCGCCGGCTCACCCATCTGCTCAAAGCGCAGGCAAGCCGCCTGCAACAGATGCGTACGCCCTACCCCGTGCTTGCCCCACAGGTAGATCAGGCTTTCGGTCCAACCGGCGTCGGCTTCGCATAGGCGCTCGACATAGCCGAGTGCAGCGGCATTGGCGCCTGGGTAGTAGTTGATGAAGGTGGCGTCGTCACGCAGACGCACACCTAGGGGCAGCTGAATCGGTTTCATGCTGACTGAACAGTTCTCAAGGAACCGTTAGTGGCCTCTGTGTAATGTTTGCGAAGTTTATACCCGTGAAGCTGAGCGCACAATGCGACAGACCCCAAGCAAAATCAAAGGTTTGCGTTAACACGCTGGTTTTATGACAGTTTCTCTGACGCGGTATCGAACGAACCCGCCGCAAAACCCGGGCCAACCCGGCACAATGCCGGGCCGCCCGTGATCGGATTACAACTCGGGCTCATCGGTCCCGCTGTAAATATCCGAGTCCTTGTACAAATCGTGCACGTGACGCACCAGCACCATGATCACCGCCGCCACCGGCAATGCCAGCAGCACACCGGTAAAGCCGAACAGCTCGCCGCCGGCCAGAATCGCGAAAATCACCGCCACCGGATGCAGACCGATCCGGTCACCCACCAGCAAAGGCGTCAGCACCATGCCTTCGAGCGCCTGCCCGACCATGAACACCGCCACGATTCCGATCATCGGATACAGATCACCACCGAACTGGAACAAGCCGGCAATCAGCGCCGCGCCAATGCCGATGACAAAGCCCATGTACGGCACGATGGCCGCCAGACCGGCGATCAGGCCGATCAACAGCCCCAGTTCCAGCCCAACGATCATCAGACCCGCTGCGTAAATCACGCCCAGCGCCAGCATCACCAGCAACTGCCCGCGCACGAACGCGCCGAGCACCTCGTGGCACTCACCCGCGAGCGAGACGATGGTTTCTTCACGGTCACGGGGCAGCAGGCTGCGGATCTTGGCCATCATCACATCCCAGTCACGCAGCAGGTAGAAACTCACCACCGGAATCAACACCAGATTCGCCAGCCAGCCGATCAGCGCCAGGCTTGAAGCCGTGGCCTGACTCAGCACCACACCGACGATGTCAGTGGTTTGCCCCATGTGTTCACTGATTGCAGCCTTGACCTTGTCGAACTTCCAGAAACCGTCCGACAGGCCCAGTTTCGACTGCGCCCACGGCAGCGCCGTGTGCTGCAGCCAATCGAGCATCTGCGGTGCCAGTTCGTACAAGCGCAACAACTGCTTGGCGAGCATCGGTACCAACACCAGCAACAACGTGGTGACAATCAGGGTGAACAAGGCAAACACCGCGATCACGCCCCAGGTGCGGGACAGTCCGAGTCGTTCAAGGCGATCCACCAGCGGATCGAACAGGTACGCCAGCAGCAGCGCCACCAGAAACGGCGTGAGGATCGGGTGCAGCAACCAGACAAACGCGCAAAGCAGGACCACCCCACCGAGCCAGAACCAACGCCGCGTATCGGCCATGTATCACTCCTGCTTCTATATAAGGAAAGACTTACCAGCGAAACCGCAACGACGATGCCGCAGGGGCCGGCGCGGCAACCGGCGCTGCACCGACAACAGCCGGTTGTGGCGCCGGCACGGGCGCCGGCGCTTCAGCCGGCAGCTCCTGCAACTTCGCTAACGACAACTGCGCGCGCAACTGATCGGCACTGCCGTTGACCCGATACACGATGCGATCACCATCGACACTTTGCAGACGCACACCAAACGGTTCGAGTAACCGCAGCAGTGTGGCGTAATGCTCAAGATTCATGCCCTGCACTTCCAGGGTCTGTTGGCCCGAAGCACCAGGCTTGGCGACAAATCGCGGCGCCAGACGCTCCGCTACCGCCAGCATTACCGCATCGGCCACGCCAGCCTGATCGGCACCCTGCACGCTGCCGGCCTCTTTCTGATCGCCCAGCCACAGATGCCACTTGGCCTGCCACTGCCCACCCTCTTCGTGCGCATGCACCGCCAGCAAGGCATCCGCACCGTAACGCTCCGAAGCGCCGCGCAATGGTGCGGGATCGGTGCCATCCAGCACTGGCGCGGTGGCCACCAGTTGCTCACTCAAATCAGCCAGCGGCAAACGCAAGGGCAAACCACGATGCTGAGCCGCCGCACGCAGTGGTGCCGCCGCTGCCTGACCGTCACCGACCAGGCTCGAACCTTCAGTCGAATCGTTCAGCCACCAACTCAGGATCGACGGCCGGCTCGCGCCCCACAACGACAATCCCGCACGACGCAGCGCCTGCTCAGTGGTGGCCGGGTCGAAATCGACTTTCAGCACTTCCGGTGGCCCGGCATCAAAACCGAACTGACTGATGATCTGCTGCGGGTCTTTGCGAATCGTCGCCAGTCCTGGATTCTGCACAGCCTTCGGGTCGCCGGTCAGGCGCAATACGAGCGTATCCAGCGCCGCCTGCGTGGCGCGATCGCGCTCTTCCGGCGCCTGGCTGCTGACCGGCTGACGCACTTGATAGAGACCTCTGAGGTTTTCGGCATGACTCGCCAGGCTGACCACGGACAAAAAACCCACAACCAACAATTTACAAAAACGCATGGAAAATTCCCGTCGACAGGAGCGGCTGGAACAGGCCGCGTGAACCGGTTAAGCAAGGCTGTGACAATCTGCCATCGCAAAACATTCACACGGCGGCGGTAAGTTTTTGCACAGGGATAACGATAGACGGTTAATCGGTACACCTTATACAGGCAGCCACCCGGCACAATTGCAAAAAATTTCCGCTGATTATGCCCCTGCCCGTCGGCGCGAGGATGGCCGCTGCCCCTCAAGCCTGATAAAATCGCGCGCCTTCGCAGACCGGCAACAGCCGGGCACCCCGAAATTCGCGTAAGGCCATCGCCCTCTCGATTTCGATGTTCCCGCTGAACTCGGTCGTTACCCCTGAATCCCCTCCCCTAAAGGCCTGGATCATGAGCAAGCAACCCTCCCTGAGCTACAAGGACGCCGGTGTAGACATCGACGCCGGTGAAGCATTGGTCGAACGCATCAAGAGCGTCGCCAAGCGCACTGCGCGCCCGGAAGTCATGGGCGGCCTGGGCGGTTTCGGCGCCCTCTGCGAGATCCCGGCCGGCTACAAGCAGCCTGTGCTGGTTTCCGGCACCGATGGCGTTGGCACCAAGCTGCGCCTGGCGCTGAACCTGAACAAGCACGACAGCATCGGCCAGGACCTGGTCGCCATGTGCGTCAACGATCTGGTGGTGTGCGGCGCAGAACCGCTGTTCTTCCTCGACTACTACGCCACCGGCAAGCTGAACGTCGACGTAGCTGCCACCGTGGTCACCGGTATCGGTGCAGGCTGCGAACTGGCTGGCTGCTCTCTGGTTGGCGGCGAAACCGCTGAAATGCCTGGCATGTACGAAGGCGAAGACTACGACCTGGCCGGCTTCTGCGTCGGTGTCGTGGAAAAAGCCGACATCATCGACGGTTCGAAAGTGGCCACCGGTGACGCGCTGATCGCCCTGCCATCGTCCGGCCCGCACTCCAACGGCTACTCGCTGATCCGCAAGATCATCGAAGTGTCCGGCGCCGACATCGAAACCGTTCAGCTCGACGGCAAACCGCTGACCGACCTGCTGATGGCCCCGACCCGCATCTACGTGAAGCCGCTGCTCAAGCTGATCAAGGACACCGGCGCAGTCAAGGCCATGGCCCACATCACCGGTGGCGGTCTGCTGGACAACATCCCGCGCGTTCTGCCAAAAGGCGCTCAGGCCGTGGTTGACGTGGCCAGCTGGACTCGCCCGGCGGTCTTCGACTGGCTGCAAGAGAAAGGCAACGTTGACGAGACCGAGATGCACCGCGTACTGAACTGCGGCGTTGGCATGGTCATCTGCGTGGCTCAGGAGCACGTTGAAGTGACCCTGAACACCCTGCGTGATGCCGGCGAGCAGCCTTGGGTCATCGGCCAGATCGCTGCCGCTGCCGAAGGCGCTGCTCAAGTCGAGCTGAAAAACCTCAAGGCTCACTGATGTCCCAGACCTGTGATGTCGTGGTGCTGTTGTCCGGCACCGGCAGTAACTTGCAGGCTCTGATCGACAGCACGCGGACCGGCGACAGCCCGGTCCGCATCGCCGCGGTGATTTCCAACCGCGCCGACGCCTACGGCCTGCAACGCGCCAGTGACGCGGGTATCGCCACCCGCTCGCTGGATCACAAGGCCTTCGAAGGTCGCGAGGCCTTCGATGCAGCCCTGATCGAACTGATCGACGAATTCAAACCGAAACTCGTGGTGCTGGCCGGCTTCATGCGCATTCTCAGCGCTGATTTCGTGCGCCACTACCAGGGTCGTCTGCTCAATATCCACCCGTCGCTGCTGCCCAAATACAAAGGGTTACACACTCATCAGCGCGCGCTCGAGGCCGGCGACGCGGAACACGGCTGCTCCGTGCACTTCGTCACCGAGGAACTCGATGGTGGACCACTGGTCGTACAGGCAGTAATACCGGTAGAGTTGCACGACACGCCGCAGACACTTGCGCAGCGAGTGCATGTCCAGGAACACCTGATCTACCCGATGGCTGTACGCTGGTTTGCCGAAGGCCGACTGGCACTCGGTGAGCAAGGTGCTTTACTGGATGGCCAGTTACTCGCGGCCAGCGGCCACTTGATTCGACACTAGGAGATTTTATGCGTCGCGCCCTGCTCTTCGCTTGCGCTCTGCTCGCCCTGCCCTTCGCGCAGGCGGCAGACCTTCAACCGTTCTCCGCCAGCTACACTGCCGACTGGAAACAGTTGCCCATGAGTGGCACCGCCGAACGCAGCCTGACCAAGGAAGCCAACGGCGTCTGGAAACTCAGCTTCAAGGCGTCGATGATGATCGCCAGCCTGACTGAAGAAAGCACCCTGACCCTGGACAAGGACACCCTGCTGCCGCAGTCCTACCACTTCGAACGTGGCGGTCTGGGCAAAGCGAAAAAGGCTGATCTGGACTTCGACTGGAACAGCAAGATGGTCACCGGCACCGACCGTGGCGACGCAGTGAAGATCCCGCTGAACCGTGGCATGGTCGACAAGTCGACCTATCAACTGGCGCTGCAACACGACGTCGCCTCCGGCAAGAAGACCATGAGCTACCAGGTGGTCGATGACGGTGAAGTCGATACCTATGACTTCCGTGTACTGGGTGCCGAGAAAGTCGACACCAAGGCCGGCAAGATCGATGCAATCAAGGTCGAGCGCGTGCGCGATCCGACACAAAGCAAGCGCACCACCGTGCTGTGGTTCGCCAAGGATTGGGATTACCTGCTGGTCCGCCTGCAACAGGTTGAAACCGACGGCAAGGAGTACAACATCATGCTCCAGGACGGCACGGTCAACGGCAAAACCGTTAAAGGCAGCTGATCCGCCGCTACAACAAAAAGCCCCGCAGATGCGGGGCTTTTTTATGCCTGCAGTTTTCGCGACGACACATATCCCCTGTGGGAGCGAGCCTGCTCGCGAAAGCGTCAGTTCAGNGTTTGTGGTTGATACACCGCTTTCGCGAGCAGGCTCGCTCCCACAGGGTTCAGCTCGATCTTCAGCGGTCAGATCAGACCGAAAATTTGGCCACCATATTGTTCAAATCCACCGCCAGCCGCGACAACTCCTGGCTCGCCGCACTGGTCTGATTAGCCCCGGCAGAAGTCTGCGTCGCCAGATCGCGAATATTCATCAGATTGCGGTCCACCTCCCGCGCCACTGCCGCCTGCTCCTCCGAGGCGCTGGCGATCACCAGGTTGCGCTCGTTGATCAAGGTGAACGCCGAGGCGATTTCTTCCAGCGCCTCACCCGCCGCCTTCGCCAGTTCCAGCGTTGAATTGGCGCGAAGGCTGCTCTGCTGCATCGAATTGACCGCCGAATCGGTGCCCTGCTGGATACCGCCGATCATCTGTTCGATTTCCTGGGTCGATTGCTGGGTGCGATGGGCCAGCGCCCGCACCTCATCGGCCACCACCGCGAAGCCGCGACCGGCATCGCCGGCCCGCGCCGCCTCGATCGCAGCGTTTAGCGCGAGCAGGTTGGTCTGCTCGGCAATCGAGCGGATCACATCCAGCACCTTGCTGATGCCGTGAACCTTCTGCGCCAGGTCCTCCACCTGCGTGGCATTCGACGTGACGTCATCTGCCAGGGATTCGATTGATGTCACGGTCTGCCGGACCTGCTCGCGACCACGCTGGGCGATGCGATCAGACTCGCGTGACGCCTCGGACGTCGCCACCGCATTGCTCGCCACTTCCTCAACGGCAGCCGTCATCTGATTGACCGCCGTGGCGGCCTGTTCAATCTCCAGGCTCTGCTGGTGCAGCCCACGTGTGGCGTCTTCGGTGACACAACTCAGCTCCTCCGAAGCCGAAGCCAACTGACTGGACGACTCGGAAATCTGCCGGATGGTGTCGCGCAGGTTGTGCTGCATGCTTTTCAGCGCCTGCAGCAGCCGCGCCGGTTCGTCCTTGCCGGAGATATTGATATCGCCCGTCAGATCGCCACCGGCCACCACTTCCGCCACGCCCAGCGACTGCGTCAGAGGCAAGACGATGCTGCGGGTCAGCAACAGCGCCAGACCGATGGTGATCAGCGCAGTGATGCCGATCATCACGCCGACCCAGACCCGCGAATTGATGAAGACCAGGCGCGCCGCTTCGGTGGCAAGGTTGGCGTTGTGCTTGTTCAGCTCGACCAACTCTTTGAGGGTGACCGCCATGTCGTCGGCCAAGGGGCTCATCTCACCGTTGAGAATGGCCGCCGCCTCCTCCACCCGATTCTGCGCGGACAACTGCATGACCTGCGCCTGAAACTCCAGATATTGGTGCTCGGCGACCTTGAAGCGGTCGAACAACTTGCGCTCTTCGGGCAGCACGATCAACACGTCATAGCGTTGCTGGGCTTCGCTCAGTACACCGCGCAGGTCATTGAGCTTGGCGACATTCTGCGCCAGCGCCTGCGGATCCCGATTGAGCAACAGACGCATGGTCAGCGCACGCAGGCGCAGCATGTCCTGACTCATCTCGCCGACCGCCATCACGCTCGGCAGCCAGTTGTTGTCGACCTCATCCGACTGGGCGCGCATGTTCGACATTTGCAGCAGGGCGAACGCCCCCAAGGCAAACACCATCAAGGCCAACACACCAAAACCCAGGCCGGCACGCGGCGCAATATTGAGACTACGGATGCTCATTACTCTGGTTCCTTCCAAAAGCGCTGCATCAACCCTGCAGCTGGTTGCTCTAGAAGGTATCGGCCCCGCGCAAATTTGCGTAAGACGAAAAGGTGATATCAAAAGGCCTTGATACTTCGAACCCTCGGCATTAACGATTCAGCGCGGATTTCCCGGACTTTGCTGCTGTTCGCGGCAATATCGCCAAGAAATTATCCCGGGCGACTTTACGCGCCACGTCTTCGGGCAAGGCATCAAGGAACGGCGTGAAACTGCGCATTTCCTCACCGAGCTTGTTGAATCGGCCTACAACATCCGAACCCACCATAAAGCGCTCAGGGTATTTCTCCACCAATGCCAGCCATTGCGCACGCGGCTTGCCCTGCTCATCCAGCAGATACGGCGTGAGCATGCTCCACGACAGATCGATGAATAGATTCGGGTAAGCCTCCAACATCCGGCTGACGGTGGGCAGAAGGAATTCCAACTGCGTCTGGTGCCGATGGATCTCCGCACTGGTGCCGGCGTGCGCCCAGATGAACCGGGTGTGCGGGTGATTTCGCAGCGGTTCTTCAACTTCCTTCAGGTACAGCGGATTTTTCTCACGCTTGGAAGTGATGTTGGAATGCAGCATCACCGGCAGATCGTTTTCGGCGGCCAGGTGATATATCCGCTTCATCGCTTCGTTATTGGCCCGAGGGGTATCGCCAGCGGTCAGTGCCGTCAGGTCATCATGGCGGGTGAACACTTCGCCGATGCCCTGCCACAGACCCGGATACAGATCGAGCAGGCGCTGGATGTGTGCGGCAGAGTTCTTGTCGTTAGGGTTGAAGCCTGAGAGGAATGGATGAAAGTGCAGACGCTGCTCCGGCGTCAGTTTCTGCACGGCATCGGCAACGATCACGTCGGTGGCGCTGTACCAGTAGGCGTCGGCGTCATCACCGGCGTAATAGCGTGGACGTTTGGGTTCGTCTTCATGCCATTTCTTCGCCACGGGAATGCCGGAAATCATCACATGGTCGATGGAATTGTCCTGCATGGCCGTGAGCAATTTCGCCATGCCGGCGGTCTCCTGGAAAAAATCCACATAGTGCAGGTGCGCATCGCTGTAAGTGTAATCGCGGGCGCTGGCGGTACCGGCACATGCCAGCAGGCAGGCAAGACTCAAACGAAACAGGGACACAAGTAATCTCCGACAGGTAGGCATAGCCTAGACCTTGAGCCGACAACAAGGGTTCATCTTGCAGGAAAGTGGAACGCGGCTCTGTGGGAATGCTCTATAACTGCAAGGTCTTTTTTGATCGCACGACTTTTTCCTACTGCCAGTGAGGTTGCCATGACTGTTACCGTCAATACCGTCTCCGCCGAAGGTTTTCGTCACACCGTACAGATCGATGACCACGAATTGTTTGCCGACGTGCCGAAGTCTGCCGGCGGCGAAGGCTCGGCACCCGAGCCACACGACTACTTCGACGCCGCGCTCGGTGCCTGCAAAGCCCTGACCCTGAAAATGTACGCGAAGAAGAAAGACATCCCGCTGACCGGCGTGGGTGTCGAGGTCAAACGCGACAACAGCGAAGAGCAGAAAGGCAAATATGCCCTGCATGTGACGCTTACCCTCAAGGGCGTCCTCACCGATGCCCAGCGTGAAGAACTGCTGCGCGTCGCCGATCGCTGCCCGATCCACAAACTGATGACCACCACCGACGTCAGCATCGAAACCCACGCTCCACAAGGCTTCGACAGCCAGTAATCACCCTCTTGCCAGCGGCGGGTTATGCTTCTGGCATCACCCGCTCAGCCTGGAATGCACCATGGATACGCAACCACTGATCATCCGCCCGCGCGCCGAAGACGTCGAAGGCCAGCCGATCCTGCGCCCGCTGCCGTCAGCCAAATGCCGCAGCGTCGGGCCATTTGTATTTTTCGACCACATGCTCGAGACGGTTTATCCGACGGGCAAAGGCATGAACATCCGACAGCATCCGCACATTGGTCTGTCGACCCTGACCTACCTCTTCGAAGGGCAGATCCAGCACAAGGACAGCCTTGGCTCCGATCAAGTGGTCAGCGCCGGCGATGTCAGCTGGATGACCGCCGGCAGTGCGATTGCCCATGTCGAGCGCACGCCCGCGCCGTTGTGGGCGCAAAGCTTCACGATGCACGGTTTGCAGATCTGGCTGGCTTCGCCCAAGGATCATGAGCAAGGCCCTGGGCATTACAGCCATCACCCGGCCGCAACCTTGCCGGTCAGCAATAACCTTGGCGTGCAGATTCGGATGATTGCCGGGTCAGGCTTTTGCCTGGAATCGCCGGTGCCGGTGCTTTCTCCTACGCTGTATGCCGAAGTGAAGATGCAGACCGCGACCACACTGCTGATCCCGACCGAGCACGCAGAACGCGCGGTGTATGTGCTGAGTGGCGATGCGCAATTGAATGGCGAGCCCCTCGAACCCCACGCGCTGGCGGTGTTGCCGGGCGGGGAAGCGATGAGCCTGTTTGCCGAAAGCGATGTGCACGCGGTGGTGTTTGGCGGCGCAGCACTGGACGGGCCACGGCGGATCAACTGGAATTTCGTCGCGAGCGATCCGGCGGCGATCGATGAGGCGCGGCGCAAGTGGGCGGCCGGGGATTGGCCGACGGTACCGGGGGAAGTTGAGCGGATTGAATTGCCTTAGCTCTGTGTCGCCTGTTAGTCAGCCATCGCTGGCAAGCCAGCTCCCACAGGTTTAGCGCCGGACAAATATCCAGCAAACGAATCGAACACTGTGGGAGCTGGCTTGCCAGCGATGAGGCCAGATCAGGCACCAACCGAGTCAATGCCTGACTGCACAATCAGCCGTTGAACACTTCTTCCAGCAGATCATGCATCGACTTGAACGCACGCTGGGCGGTCTTCGCGTCGTACATCATCTTGCCTGGCACATTGGCATGCGGATCGGTGAATGAGTGCACCGCACCGCCATAGCTGAGCAACTGCCAATCGACCTTCGCCGCGTTCATTTCATCTTCGAACGCCGGCAATTGCTCTTTCGGCACCAACGGGTCGGAAGCACCGTGCAACACCAGCACTGAGCCCTTGATGTTCTGCGCATCGGCCGGGTTCGGTGAGTCAAGCGTGCCGTGGAACGACACCGCCGCCTTCACCGGTGCACCGGTACGCGCCAGATCCAGCGCACAGCAACCGCCGAAGCAGAAACCGAACACTGCCAGCTTCGAGGTATCGACCGCCGCCTCGCCCTGCTTCTGCAGTTGTTCGAACGCCGCCTGCATACGCTTACGCAGCAGTGCACGATCGTTCTTCAGCGGCATCATCGCCGCGCCTGCCTCGTCAGCGTTCTGCGGACGCACTGCCTGCCCGTACACGTCAGCAATCAACACCACGTAACCCTTGGCCGCGACCGACTTGGCGATCTCCTCGGCACCGGCGCTGACGCCCATCCAGTTCGGCGCCATCAACAGGCCCGGGCGCGCGCCCTTGTGCTCGGCGTCGAACGCCAGACGACCTTCATAGGGCTGACCATCCAACTGATAGACCACGGAACGAACAGTAACTTGGCTCATTTCTGACTCCTGATTAGTTAAACACCAGAATGAAAAAACCCGCCGAAGCGGGTTTTTCTACATCGTGATTAGGCTGACAACTCAACCAGCAGCTTGTTCAGACGGGTCACATAAGCGGCCGGGTCTTTCAAGCTTTCGCCAGCCGCCAGAGCGGCCTGATCGAAGAGGATGTGCGACAGGTCGCCAAAACGCCCTTCGTTCTGCTCGCCGTCGAGTTTCTCGATCAGCGGGTGGCTCGGGTTGAATTCGAAAATCGGCTTCGACTCCGGCACTTTCTGCCCGCTGGCTTCGAGGATCTGGCGCATTTGCAGGCCCAGGTCCTGTTCGCCGATGGCCAGAATGGCTGGCGAGTCGGTCAGACGATGAGAGACGCGAACCTCAGCAACGGAATCGCCCAGCGCGGTTTTCAGGCGCTCGACCAGACCTTCTTTGGACTTGGCGACTTCTTCTGCAGCTTTCTTGTCCTCTTCCGAGTCCAGGTTGCCCAGATCGAGGTCACCGCGTGCCACGTCGACAAAGGTCTTGCCATCGAATTCGCTGAGGTAGCTCATCAGCCACTCGTCGATACGGTCGGTCAGCAGCAGCACTTCGATGCCTTTCTTGCGGAAGACTTCCAGGTGCGGACTGTTCTTGACTTGCGCGTAGGTTTCACCGGTGAGGTAGTAGATCTTGTCCTGACCTTCCTTGGCGCGCGCCAGGTAGTCAGCCAGACCGACGATCTGCTCGCCGTCACCTTCGGTGGTCGATGCGAAGCGCAGCAGACCGGCAATTTTTTCCTTGTTGGCGAAATCTTCTGCCGGGCCTTCTTTCATGACCTGACCGAAGTTTTTCCAGAAGCCCTTGTATTGCTCCGGCTCGTTCTTCGCCAGTTTTTCCAGCATGTCCAGCACGCGCTTGGTCAGCGCCGACTTCATCGAGTCGATGATCGGGTCTTTCTGCAGGATTTCCCGCGACACGTTCAGCGACAGGTCGTTGGAATCGACCACACCTTTGATGAAGCGCAGGTACAGGGGCAGGAACGACTCGGCCTGATCCATCACGAACACGCGCTGCACGTAGAGCTTCAGGCCTTTCGGCGCTTCACGCTGGTACAGGTCGAACGGCGCGCGGGCCGGCACGTACAGCAGCGAGCTGTACTCGAGTTTGCCTTCGACTTTGTTGTGGCTCCAGGCCAGCGGGTTTTCGAAGTCGTGGGCGATGTGCTTGTAGAACTCCTGGTATTCCTCGTCCTTCACTTCAGTGCGCGGACGGGTCCACAGGGCGCTGGCGCGGTTGACGGTTTCCCATTCAACCGCTGGTTTCTCTTCGCCCTCGGCAGCAGCCACTTCTTTCGGCAGCTCGATCGGCAGCGCGATGTGGTCGGAGTATTTCTTGATGATGTTGCGCAGACGCCAGCCATCGGCGAACTCGTCTTCACCGGACTTCAGGTGCAGGACGATGCGGGTACCGCGCTCTGGCTTGTCGATAGTGGCAACTTCGAACTCGCCCTCGCCTTTCGACGACCAGTGCACGCCTTCGCTGGCAGGAGTGCCGGCGCGACGGCTGTACACATCGACTTTGTCGGCAACGATGAAGGCGGAGTAGAAGCCCACACCAAACTGGCCGATCAGGTGCGAATCTTTCTTCTGATCGCCCGAGAGATTCTTCATGAAATCGGCGGTACCGGATTTGGCGATGGTCCCCAGGTGGGTGATCACATCGTCACGGTTCATGCCGATACCGTTGTCTTCGAGGGTGACGGTCTTGGCGTCCTTGTCGAAGCTCACACGGATTTTCAGTTCAGCGCCACCTTCGAGCAATTCCGGCTTGGCCAGAGCTTCGAAGCGCAGCTTGTCGACAGCGTCAGAGGCGTTCGAGATCAATTCGCGAAGGAAGATTTCCTTGTTGGAATACAGCGAATGGATCATGAGGTGCAGCAGCTGCTTTACCTCGGTCTGGAAGCCCAGGGTTTCCTTTTGAGTTTCCACACTCATGGTCATCAAACTCCAATCAGATGGCAGTGGCCGCGACCCGGAGGGTCGGCGGCGGGTTGTTCACTGAGTTGGGGGCAGCGTTCAGGATTTCAAGGGCTCATCGATTTTGAAGTGTGCACGGGCGGTGGCAATCGGCTCGCTCTCGGTACTTTGCCAGGCCGTGATGGCGACGTTGGCCACGCGCCGGCCCTGACGGCAGACCTGACATTTGGCCCAAGTGTCGCGAAACTGCCCGGCGCGCAGGTAATCCAGGGAAAAATCGATGATCTTCGGTACCCCGGGCGCTCCGGTGAAGATCAACAAATGCAACGCGGCTGCCAGCTCCATGAATCCGGCGATCACCCCGCCATGGATCGCAGGCAATAAAGGGTTACCAATGTTGTCCTTGTTCGCCGGCAGCTTGAATAGCAGGTCATCACCGACTCGCGAGCATTCGACGCCGATCAGCCCGGCGTAGGGAATCATCTGCAGCAAAGGCGCGTAATCGCCCTGGGCGTGAGCCAGCAGCAGTTGTTGCTTCCAGTCATCGCTCATCGAAGTTCTCCTTTGATCCTGCCGCCAAATCCCTGGGTGCCTTTCAGCCCCTTGCCCATGCGCATGAACGTGCCAACAACATGGGCTATGGGTTGCTGCGGATCGTCCTGATAGGCAAAACCGCGGGCGAAGATCACATCGGTGGTGACCCGATAACACTCGGCGAAACCGTAGACGTCCTTGTTCGGCTCTGCGGCGTGCATGTAGTCGATGCGCAGGTCCAGGGTCGGGCAGACTTCGAATTCCGGCAGCACGCACAATGTGGACATGCCGCATGCGGTGTCCATCAGCGAAGTAATCGCGCCGCCGTGGATGACCCCGGTTTGCGGATTGCCAACGATTTGCGCGCTGTACGGCAGCTTCACCGTCAGCCCTTCGCTGCTGGCGCTGTGCACCGTCAAACCGAGCACCTGACAATGGCGCAGGGCGGAGAGAAAGCGTGTCGCGCGCTCAAAAACGGGGTTTTCAGCCATTTGATAATTACTCTCGTTAGAGCCTTTTGCCAGTAGTAAGCAATACGGCAAAAGTTCCACTGAAAAACAAACTTATATATCTGAACCAAATGAGGAACTTAACCTTTGGCGCTGCGCTCTTAAGGCCAGTAGTTATTTTCCATAAGGAGAAACACCCCATGCGTAAGACTTTAGCTATTGCCTTGATGTTGACCGCTTCCCTCGGTCTCGCTGCCTGCGATAAAAAATCCGAGGACAAAGCTCAAGATGCCAACCAACATGCTGAGCAAGCTCAGCAAGACATGAACAAAGCTCAGGATAAAGTGAACGACGCAGCAAAAGAAAACGCCGAAGCTGCCAAAGCTCAGGCTGAATCGAATCAAGCTGCTCAAGAAGAAGCTGCCAAGAAGCAATAATTGCGACTTGATGCAGAAAAAGAAAACCCGCCAAGTGCGGGTTTTCTTTTGCCTGTGATTTTTGGTCAGTCTTGGCTTAGAGGCTTTCTTAGAGCAATACGGTTCTAAAAGTCGGACTAATCATCAGCAACAAACTGCAGAGCAGGCCGACCAGCCACACCAGACTGCGCAGGGCTGGTTTATCCGCCAGATACAACCACACGTAAAGAATCCGCGCGATCACAAAGATGATTGCCAGAGCATCAATCAACCAGCCTTGGGTTTGCGTGGTGTGCGCCATCAGCACACCCACGGCGAAGAGGATGAACGCTTCGATGCAGTTCTGATGCGCCGCCAGCGCCCGCGCGCCATAACCAGTGAGTTGCGCCTGTTGTTGGCGCGGCAGGTGGTTGTTGTAACCGCCCTGCTCTTTCATGGCTTTACCCACCGGCATACGCGCGATGTAGATCAACAATGCACTGATAAACACACACCAGAACGGAATACTCATCAAGCGGCCTCTTTATTGGTTTCGGGCAATGGCGCCTCTGTAGGGGTATAGACCATCACATCGAGCACGTCGGAATGAAACTCGCGGCGGTACAACACTAGAACCACACCAGCACTCATCAACATGAACAACCATGGGCTGACAAACCACGCCAGCATGCTCATGCCGAAGTAGTAGGAACGCAGACCGAAGTTGAACTGGTTGGCCGCCATCGAAATCACCCGTGCCGCCCGCATTGCGAACGCCTTGCGCTCCTGCTCGGACACTTGGCGCTCGCCGATCATTGGCGCTGAGCCGACCAGCACCGCCGCAAAGTTGTACTGACGCATGCACCAACTGAACGTGAAAAACGCATAGACGAACACCAGCGCCAGGCACAGCAACTTGATCTCCGACATGCCCTGCGATGCCTGCTGCACCATCGGGATATCCGCCAGCAACGACACGGCGCGTTCGGACGCACCGAGCACGGTCAGAATACCGGCAAGAATAATCAGGGTGCTGGAGGCGAAGAACGAGGCGTTACGCTCCAGATTGCCGATAACGCTGGCGTCGGCGATGCGGTTGTCACGCAGGAGCATGCGGCGCATCCAGTCTTCGCGATACAGGTGCAACACACTGGCCAGGCACGCGGTATCGCGGGCCTTCCACGACGCATAACGGGTGTAGCCGCCCCAGCAGATGACAAACCAGAGCGCGGCCAGCAGGTGGATCAGGTTGGCTTGGATGAACGACATGCAATTCCCTGTGGAGTATGGATGCTACCTGTGGGAGCGAGCCTGCTCGCGAAAGCGGCGTATCGCACAACATTGATGGCGGCTGACACAACGCTTTCGCGAGCAGGCTCGCTCCCACATTAAGACTTCGGCAACCCTTCGACGTTAGCTCGCGGAAAAAGACACTGCCAGACGCCCATAAAAAATGCCCCGTATCGATTGATACGGGGCATTTCTGTTTAAGCGCTGAAGACCCGCTTGTGGCGGGTCAGACAACGTCAGGCAACGGCTTCGCTGCGCTTGCCCAGCAGGCGATCGCAGACCACGGCGACCACCAGGGTCATCACGCATGGCACCAGCCACGCCAGACCCTGCTCACTCAGCGGCAGGTGCGCCAGCTGCGACGGCATCCAGTCAGCCAGACCGGCGCCCTTGAGCGCGTCGATGGTGCCGAACAGGAACGACACCAGCATGACCGGGCCGAGGATCCGCCCGTGTTCATGCCAGAAGTCCTTGCAGAAGCTCAGGGCCACCAGAACGATGCACGGCGGGTAGATTGCGGTCAGTACCGGGATCGAGAACGCGATCAGCTTGGTCAGGCCCAGGTTCGACACCAGCAGCGAGAACGCGGCCAGGATGATCACCAGGGTCTTGTAGGACAGTGGCAGTACGCGACTGAAGTATTCGGCGCAGGCGCAGGTCAGACCGACCGCTGTGACCAGACAGGCCAGGGAGATCAGCACCGCGAGGAAACCGCTGCCCAGCGAACCGAAGGTGTGTTGCACGTAAGCATGCAGCACTGCCGCGCCGTTAGTGGCACCGACCGCGACTTCATGGCTTCCGGAACCGAGGCGGAACAGGCTGATGTACACCAGCGCCAGACCGACACCGGCGATCAGGCCGGCAATGATCGCGTAACGGGTGATCAGCGCAGGCGACTCGACGCCACGGGAGCGGATCGCGTTGACGATGACGATGCCGAAGACCAGCGCGCCGAGGGTATCCATGGTCAGGTAACCATTGATGAAGCCCTGGGAGAACGGTGCCGCGACGTATTCAGGCGTGGCCTGGCCAATATCACCGGCCGGCAAGGCGAACGCGGCGATACCGAGTACCGCCAGGGCGATGATTTTCAGCGGCGCGAGGAAACGCCCCACGGTATCGAGCAGACGGCCCGGATACAGCGAGATGAAGAACACCAGCAGGAAGTACACCGAGCTGTAGAGGAACAGCGCCAGAGGGCTTTCGCCGGTCAGCGGCGCCAGACCCACTTCGAACGACACGGTCGCGGTCCGCGGGGTGGCGAACAGCGGGCCGACCGCCAGGTAGCACGCCGCGGCGAGGACACCACCGGCGATCTTGCCAATCGGGCTGCTCAGCGCATCCATCGCCCCCCCGACCTTGGCCAGAGCGACAACGGTGACCACCGGCAGGCCGACTGCCGTGATCAAAAAGCCCAGCGCCGCCATCCAGACGTTAGGTCCGGACTGCAGGCCGACGATAGGCGGGAAAATGATGTTGCCGGCCCCGACGAACAGGGCAAATGTCATAAAGCCCAGTGCCAGGATGTCCTGACCTTTCAAAACTTTCATTAAGGAAATACCACACTACTGAATCGGAATTTAGAGGGGGATTTCCCTTTTGGGTCAGGGAAATGCTGTCAGTCCGTATGGGGCTGACCCGTTTAGCGCGTTGCATGCCTTGTGGGCGGCAGACGCAAAAATGGCTGCTAGCCTAACGAATTTGTCTGACAAACGCACTGTTTGAGGGCGAACTATCCGATACACGACGTGTCGGTGTCGCGTTTACGCATCTAAATTTCATAAAGAACGCAAAGATCAAAAGATCGCAGCCTTCGGCAGCTCCTACACAGGATCATCTGTAGGAGCTGCCGAAGGCTGCGATCTTTTGATCTTCAGAAACAACAAAGGCCACCCGAAGGTGGCCTTTGTCTGGTGAAGCGTCAGTCAAGCACGAGGCTTACTTGACAGCCCAACCGGTCAGCTCGGCCAAGGCCTTGCCGATGTCTGCCAGCGAACGCACGGTTTTTACGCCTGCGTCTTGCAGCGCAGCGAACTTCTCGTCTGCAGTGCCTTTGCCGCCAGAGATGATTGCGCCAGCATGGCCCATGCGCTTGCCCGGAGGAGCAGTCACACCCGCGATGTAGGAAACAACCGGCTTGGTCACGTGTGCCTTGATGTAGGCAGCCGCTTCTTCTTCAGCCGAACCGCCGATCTCGCCGATCATCACGATCGCTTCGGTCTTCGGGTCTTCCTGGAACAGCTTCAGGATGTCGATGAAGTTCGAACCCGGGATCGGGTCACCACCGATGCCGACGCAAGTCGACTGACCGAAACCGGCGTCAGTGGTCTGCTTCACAGCTTCGTAGGTCAGGGTGCCGGAACGCGAAACGATACCGACCTTGCCTGGCAAGTGAATGTGACCTGGCATGATGCCGATCTTGCATTCGCCTGGAGTGATTACGCCTGGGCAGTTAGGGCCGATCAGGGTAACACCCAGCTCGTCGCACTTAACTTTAGCGTCCAGCATGTCCAGGGTAGGAATGCCTTCGGTGATGCAAACGATCAGCTTGATGCCGCCGAACGCTGCTTCCAGGATCGAGTCCTTGCAGAAAGGAGCCGGAACGTAGATCACGCTGGCGGTAGCGCCAGTGGCAGCAACTGCGTCTTTAACGGTGTTGAACACTGGCAGACCCAGGTGCTCGGTGCCGCCTTTGCCCGGAGTTACACCACCAACCATCTTGGTGCCGTATTCGATGGCTTGCTGGGTGTGGAAACTACCTTGCGAACCGGTAATACCCTGGCAGATAACTTTGGTGTCTTTATTGATCAGGACGCTCATTATTTGCCCTCCGCAGCTTTGACAACTTGTTGAGCAGCGTCGGTCAGGCTGGTAGCAGCGATGATGTTCAAACCGCTTTCTGCCAGTACTTTAGCGCCCAGCTCAGCGTTGTTGCCTTCAAGGCGAACAACAACCGGGATTTTCACGCCGACTTCTTTCACGGCGCCGATGATGCCTTCGGCAATCATGTCGCAGCGAACGATGCCACCGAAGATGTTGACCAGTACTGCAGCGACGTTGGTGTCGGACAGGATGATCTTGAAGGCTTCGGTCACGCGCTCTTTGGTAGCACCACCACCTACGTCGAGGAAGTTGGCTGGCTTGCCGCCGTGCAGGTTGACGATGTCCATGGTACCCATGGCCAGGCCGGCACCGTTGACCATGCAGCCGATGTTGCCTTCCAGGGCTACGTAGTTCAGTTCGAACTTGGCAGCGTGCGCTTCGCGCGGATCGTCTTGCGACGGATCGTGGAAAGTCTTCAGCTTAGGCTGACGGTACATGGCGTTGGCGTCGATGTTGATCTTGGCGTCCAGGCAGTGCAGATCGCCGTCAGCCTTGATCACCAGCGGGTTCACTTCCAGCAGGGCCAGATCGTGATCCTGGAACAGTTTGGCCAGACCGACGAAGATCTTGGCGAACTGGGCAACTTGCTTGCCTTCCAGACCCAGTTGGAACGCCAGCTCGCGACCCTGGAATGGCTGAGCGCCAACCAGTGGATCGATAGTGGCTTTCAGAATTTTTTCTGGAGTGTCGTGAGCGATTTTCTCGATGTCCACGCCACCTTCGGTGGAAGCCATGAACACGATGCGACGGCTCGAACGGTCAACGACAGCGCCCAGGTACAGCTCTTTAGCGATATCAGTGCACGATTCAACCAGGATCTTGGTGACTGGCTGACCATTGGCGTCAGTCTGGTAAGTCACCAGACGCTTGCCCAGCCACTGCTGTGCGAAGGCCTTGGCGTCTTCTTTGTTGCGAACCAGCTTGACGCCGCCCGCTTTACCGCGACCACCGGCGTGGACCTGGGCTTTGACAACCCACTCGCTGCCGCCGATTTTGTCGCAAGCTTCTGCTGCTGCTTCCGGGGTGTCTACTGCGTAACCAGTGGAAACTGGCAGGCCGTATTCAGCGAACAGCTGCTTACCCTGATACTCGTGAAGATTCATGCTTTTTACCGTCTTCGTTAGGTACTGCGCATTCGGCGCTGCGCTCTTGATGAGTGCCGCGCCACCTGTGACTGCTGCTTGCGTAGCCTTCCGGTTACCCGATTCAGCTACGCAAGACTGCGTCCAGCGGACATTCCGCGGTGAGACTTGCTCGCAAGGCTCACGACGGGCCGTTACCGCCGTGGTTTCTTATTGTGTGTCTTAACGCTTCTTGCGGTTGGCAATGTGGATGGCGCCGCCATTCACTGCCAGAGCAGCTTCGTGCAAGGCTTCAGACAGGGTCGGATGGGAGAAAACCATCATGCCCAGGTCTTCAGCGCTGGTGCCGAATTCCATACCGATCGCGCCCTGCTGAACCAGTTCTGCAGCGCTCGGGCCAATCACGTGCACGCCCAATACGCGGTCAGTCTTGGCATCAGCGATGACCTTGACGAAACCACCGGTATCGTTGGCGGCCATGGCACGGCCGGAAGCGGCGAACGGGAAGGTGCCGACGTTAACTTCAACGCCTTCGGCTTTCAAGGCCTGCTCGGTTTTGCCAACCCACGCGATTTCCGGGTGAGTATAAATAACCGATGGGATCAGGTCATAGTTCATCTGGGCTTTGTGGCCCTTGATGCGCTCGACAACCATGATGCCCTCTTCCGAGGCCTTGTGCGCCAGCATCATGCCGCGCACCACGTCACCGATGGCGTAGACGCCCGGTACGGTGGTGGCGCAGTGATCGTCAACGTGCACGAAACCGCGCTCGTCCAGGGTCACGCCGCTGTCGGCAGCCAGCAGATCAGTGGTCACCGGACGGCGACCAACGGCTACGATCAGCTTGTCGAAAGTGATGGTCTGTTCGCCGTTGGCATCGGTGTAGTTAACAACGACTTCGTCGCCGTTCACTTTCGAACCGGTCACGCGAGCGCCCAGCTTGATGTCCAGACCTTGCTTGGTCAGGGTTTTCAGCGCTTCCTTGGAAACAGCGGTGTCCGCTGCCATCAGGAAGGTGTCCAGTGCTTCGAGGACAGTCACTTCTGCACCCAGACGCGACCACACCGAACCCAGTTCCAGACCGATCACGCCAGCGCCGATCACGCCCAGACGCTTAGGTACGGCCTGGAACTCCAGAGCGCCAGTCGAATCGACGATGACTTTCTGATCGACCGGAGCCGGTGGAATGTCGATCGGACGCGAACCTGGGGCCAGGATGACGTTTTCGGCTTCGATGACTTCAACCGAACCGTCCGGCTTGGTGACTTCGACTTTCTTGCCAGCCAGCAGCTTGCCGTGGCCCTGGATCGAGGTCACGCCGTTGGCCTTGAACAGGGTGGCAACGCCGCCAGTCAGGTTCTTGACGATGCCAGCCTTGCGGCCAACCATCGCAGCGACGTCCATTTTGACTTCGCCGGTCGAGATACCGTGAACGTTGAAGCTCTCTTTGGCTTCCTTGTACTTCCAGGAGCTGTCCAGCAGCGCCTTGGACGGAATGCAGCCGACGTTCAGGCAAGTACCGCCGAGGGCCTGTTTGCCTTCAGCGTCGGTGTACTTCTCGATGCAGGCAGTGGTGAGACCCAGCTGCGCGGCCTTGATGGCAGCTACATAGCCGCCAGGGCCGGCACCGATCACTACTACGTCAAATTTCTGCGACATTCAAAAAATCCTCTTTAGCGAAAAGCTTCAAGCCGCGCGCTGCGGGCCGTACCGTCGTTGCCGACGATACGCCACCCGCAGCGCATGGCTGCTTCTATCAGATATCCAGCAACAGACGAGCCGGATCTTCCAGCAGGTTCTTGATGGTCACCAGGAAGGTTACAGCTTCTTTGCCATCGATCAGACGGTGATCGTAGGACAGTGCCAGGTACATCATCGGACGGATCACGACCTGACCGTTGATGGCCATAGGACGCTGGATGATGTTGTGCATGCCCAGAATCGCTGCCTGCGGCGGGTTGACGATCGGAGTCGACATCATCGAGCCGAAGGTACCACCGTTGGTGATGGTGAAGGTACCACCGGTCATCTCTTCCATCGACAGTTTGCCGTCACGGGCTTTTTTGCCGAACGTGGCGATGCCGCCTTCGATTTCAGCCAGGCTCATCAGCTCGGCGTTACGCAGAACCGGAACAACCAGACCACGGTCGCTGGAAACGGCAACACCGATGTCGGCGTAGCCGTGGTAGACGATGTCCGCGCCGTCGATCGAAGCGTTGACTGCCGGGAAGCGTTTCAGCGCTTCAGTGGCAGCCTTGACGAAGAACGACATGAAGCCCAGGCGTACGCCGTTGTGGGACTTCTCGAACAGATCCTTGTACTTCGAACGCAGGGCCATGACTTCGGTCATGTCGACTTCGTTGAACGTGGTCAGCATCGCCATGTTCGACTGGGCTTCAACCAGACGCTCGGCAACCTTGGCACGCAGACGGGTCATCGGCACACGTTTTTCAACGCGGTCACCAGCAGCGAATACCGGCGCAGCGGCAGCCGGAGCAGCAGCCTTGGCAGGTGCAGCAGCCGGAGCGGCTTTCTTCGCGGCAACAGCAGCCACCACGTCTTCCTTGGTCACACGACCGCCTTTGCCGGTGCCGGCAACGGAAGCGATGTTGATGCCGTTTTCTTCAGCCAGCTTGCGCGCAGCCGGAGCAGCAACAGGATCGTCTTCGCCTTCGGCAGCAGCCGGGGCAGCGGCAGCAGCAGCCGGAGCAGCAGCGGCGGCTGGAGCAGCGGCAGCAGCGCCGCCTTCAACGATGGAGCCCAGGACTTCGTCGGACAGAACGGTGTCGCCTTCGTTCTTGACGATTGCGCCCAGCACGCCGTCGGCGGTAGCCAGCACTTCCAGTACGACTTTGTCGGTTTCGATGTCGACGATCAGTTCGTCACGCTTGACGGCGTCGCCCGGTTTTTTGTGCCAGGTGGCAACGGTGCCATCGGCAACCGATTCCGGGAAAGTGGGGGCTTTGATCTCGATAGCCATTATCTGTGGTTCCTTAAATTCGGTTTCAGGTGCGCGAAGGCGTTAAACGGTAAACGCGTCTTGCAGCAGTTTTTCCTGCTGCTCGGCGTGCATCGATGCGTAACCACATGCAGGTGCAGCAGAAGCCTCACGGCCCGCGTACTCGAGTACGAGAGATTTGTTGAGGTTACCGATGCTGCGACGCAGGTGGTGCTGGCTGCAGTACCAGGCGCCCTGGTTCATTGGCTCTTCCTGACACCAGACGGCCGCTTTGGCGTTGGTGTAAGGCGCCAGGACTTCTTTCAAGTCGTCCTCAGGGAATGGATACAGCTGCTCGATACGCACGATGGCGATATCGTCACGGCCTTCGGCACGACGTTTTTCCAGCAGGTCGTAGTAGACCTTGCCGCTACACAGAACAACACGCTCGACCTTTTTCGGGTCCAGGGCGTCGATTTCCGGGATCACGGTCTGGAACGAACCTTCGGCCAGATCTTCCAGGGTCGAGATGGCCAGTTTGTGGCGCAGCAACGACTTTGGAGTCAGAACGACCAATGGCTTGCGCAGCGGGCGAATCACCTGACGGCGCAGCAAGTGGTAGATCTGCGCCGGAGTGGTCGGCATGCACACCTGAATGTTGTGCTCGGCGCACAGTTGCAGGTAACGCTCAAGACGTGCCGAGCTGTGCTCAGGACCCTGACCTTCGTAGCCGTGCGGCAACAGCATGGTCAGACCGCAGAGACGACCCCACTTGTGTTCGCCGCTGGTGATGAACTGGTCGATAACAACCTGTGCACCGTTGGCGAAGTCGCCGAACTGGGCTTCCCAGATCACCAGCGCGTTTGGCGTGGTGGTCGAGTAGCCGTATTCGAAGGCCAGTACCGCTTCTTCCGACAGGAACGAGTCGTACAGGTCAAAGCGTGGCTGACCTTCGTACAGGTGCTTCAGCGGAATGTAGGTGCCGGCGTCTTTCTGGTTGTGCAGCACAGCGTGACGGTGCGAGAACGTACCGCGGCCGATGTCCTGACCGGTCATGCGGATCGGGTGACCTTCGAACGCCAGGGTCGCGTACGCCATGGTTTCGGCGTAACCCCAGTTGATCGGCAGGCCGCCGGCTTGCATCTTCTGACGGTCTTCGTAGATCTTCGCAACCTGACGCTGAACCACGAAGCCTTCCGGAATTTCCAGCAGCTTGGCGGACAGTTCCTGCAGGGTCTTCAGGTCGAAACGCGTGTCGTGACGCGCAGTCCAGGCGTGGCCCAGGTACGGACGCCAGTCCACGAACAGCTCTTTGTTCGGCTCTTTGACCAGCGATTTCACCACGTGCAGACCGTTGTCCAGCGCATTGCGGTACTCGTCGACTTTCGCCTGTACACGCTCTGCGTCGAGCACACCGGCCTGAGTCAGACGATCAGCGTACAGCTCACGGGTGGTGCGCTGCTTGGTGATCTGCTGATACATCAGCGGCTGGGTGCCGCTTGGCTCGTCGGCCTCGTTGTGGCCGCGACGACGGTAGCAGACCAGGTCGATCACCACGTCGCGCTTGAACTGCATGCGATAGTCGATGGCCAGCTGAGTCACGAACAGCACGGCTTCCGGATCATCACCATTCACATGGAGGATCGGCGCCTGGATCATCTTCGCAACGTCGGTGGCGTACTCGGTGGAACGCGAGTCCAGCGGGTTGCTGATGGTGAAACCGACCTGGTTGTTGATCACGATGTGCACGGTACCGCCGGTCTTGAAACCGCGGGTCTGCGACATCTGGAAGGTTTCCATGACCACGCCCTGACCTGCGAATGCAGCGTCACCGTGGATGGAGATCGGCAGAACCTTCTCACCGGTCGGGTCGTTACGACGATCCTGACGGGCGCGAACCGAACCTTCTACCACCGGGGAAACGATTTCCAGGTGGGACGGGTTGAACGCCATGGCCAGGTGAACTTCACCGCCGGCGGTCATCACGTTGGACGAGAAGCCCTGGTGGTATTTGACGTCACCGGAACCCAGCTCGACCTTCTTCTTGCCTTCGAACTCGTCGAACAGCTCGCGCGGGTTCTTGCCGAAGGTGTTGACCAGCACGTTCAGACGGCCACGGTGGGCCATGCCGATGACGACTTCCTTGGTGCCGTAGGAACCGGAACGCTGGATCAGTTCGTCGAGCATCGGAATCAGGCTTTCGCCGCCTTCCAGACCGAAACGCTTGGTGCCCGGGTATTTGGTGCCCAGGTATTTTTCCAGGCCTTCACCGGCCGTCACGCGCTCAAGCAGGTGGCTCTTGATGTCAGCGGAGTACGTCGGACGACCGCGCACGCTTTCCAGACGCTGCTGGAACCACTGGCGCTGCTCGGAATCGGTGATGTGCGTGAATTCAGCGCCGATGGTGCGGCAATATGTCTGCTGCAACGCTTCGTGAATTTCGCGTAGGCTCGCTTCCTCTTTGCCGATGAACAGGTCGCCGGCACGGAAGGTCGTATCAAGATCGGCATTGGTCAAGCCGTAATGATTGATCGACAGGTCTGCAGGTGCAGGACGCTGCCACAGCCCCAGCGGGTCAAGCTGGGCTGCCTGGTGGCCACGCATACGGTAGGCCTGGATCAATCGCAGCACTTCAACTTGCTTCTTCTCGTGCTCACTGCTCACGCTCCCGGCGGAAACCGGTTGAGCGCGGCGCTGGTTCTTTGCCAGCAGCACGAAATGATCGCGAATTGTGGAGTGCGAAACATCAGTGGCAGAGCTGCCGTCGGCAGGCAGCTTCTGAAAGTAGGTGCGCCACTCTTCTGGCACAGCGTTAGGGTCGTGCAGGTAGAGCTCATAAAGCTCTTCCACATAGGCAGCGTTTCCACCTGAAAGGTAGGCGCTGTTCCACATGCGCTGCATCACGCTTTCTTGCATGCTTGGTCACCCTCGGTTAGGGGAACACCATCGGCGTCAATACCGAGCAAACTTGCAGAAGTCCGAATGCAGCGACCAAAACAAGCCACTTAGGATCACGCTGATAGTCCGGGTACCAGCCCGGATGCCCCTGCTTGTCTCATTTCTTCAAAATAAGAGCGGCAGCTTGTGGCTACTGCTCTGGTTATAGCCATGACGCGGGTTGAAGCCCGCGCCACAGCCTCTTCGTTACAGCGGTTCTACGGTTACAGCAGCTGAATCACACGCCGCTCGAAAGCAGCATGTTACGGATGTGACCGATGGCCTTAGTCGGGTTCAGGCCTTTCGGACATACGTTGACGCAGTTCATGATGCCCCGGCAGCGGAAAACGCTGAACGGGTCATCGAGCGAAGCCAGACGCTCGGACGTCTTGGTGTCACGGCTGTCTGCCAGGAAGCGGTACGCTTGCAGCAGGGCAGCTGGACCCAGGAACTTGTCCGGGTTCCACCAGAAGGACGGGCACGAGGTCGAGCAGCAGGCGCACAGGATGCACTCGTACAGACCGTCGAGCTTTTCACGCTCTTCAGGGGACTGCAGACGCTCGATGGCCGGAGCCGGCGTGTCGTTCTGCAGGTAAGGCTTAACCTTCTCGTATTGCTTGTAGAAGATGCTCATATCGACAACCAGGTCACGGATAACCGGCAAACCTGGCAGCGGACGAACGATCAACTTGTTGCCTTTTACGACAGCGGACAGCGGCGTGATGCACGCCAGACCGTTCTTGCCGTTGATGTTCATGCCGTCGGAGCCGCAGACACCTTCACGGCAAGAGCGACGATAGGAGAAACCCTCGTCCTGCTCTTTGATCAGGGCCAGCACGTCCAGCACCATCAGGTCTTTACCACCGGTATCGACCTGGAATTCCTGCATGAACGGCGCAGCGTCCTGATCAGGGTTGTAGCGATAAACACTGACTTGCAACATGGCGATCACCCTTAATAAGTCCGGACTTTAGGTTCGAAAGTCGGAACAGTCTTCGGCGAGAAGTTTACGGCACGCTTGGCGACGCGTTTCTCACCCGGGAAGTACAGGGTGTGGCACAGCCAGTTTTCGTCGTCACGGTCTTCGAAGTCTTCACGGGCGTGAGCGCCGCGGGACTCTTTACGTACTTCGGCCGCGATGGCGGTAGCTTCAGCCACTTCCAGCAGGTTTTGCAGTTCCAGAGCTTCGATACGCGCAGTGTTGAACGCTTGCGACTTATCGTTGATCTTCACATTGGCGATGCGCTTGCGCAGATCGGCCAGCTGAGCGATACCCTTCTGCATGTATTCGCCAGTACGGAATACGCCGAAGTAGTTCTGCATGCAGCTTTGCAGCTCGCGACGCAGGGTTGCCACGTCTTCGCCATCGGTACGGCCGTTCAGCGCGTTCAGACGCGACAGGGCTGCTTCGATGTCGGCTTCGGTAGCGTCGTCGTATTCGATGCCGTCGGTCAGCGCCTTCTCCAGGTGCAGGCCGGCAGCGCGGCCGAATACCACCAGGTCGAGCAGCGAGTTGCCGCCCAGACGGTTGGCACCGTGTACCGATACGCAAGCCACTTCACCTACGGCGAACAGGCCAGGAATGATCTGGTCCACGCCTTCGGCGTTCTGGGTGATCGCCTGACCATGAATGTTGGTGGCAACGCCGCCCATCATGTAGTGGCAGGTCGGAACAACCGGAACCGGCGCAACCACCGGGTCAACGTGTGCGAAAGTCTTCGACAGTTCGCAGATGCCTGGCAGACGGCTGTGCAGCACTTCCTCGCCCAAGTGGTCGAGTTTGAGCATTACGTGGTCGCCATTCGGACCGCAACCGTTACCGGCGATGATTTCTTTAACCATCGAACGGGCAACCACGTCACGACCAGCCAGGTCTTTCGCGTTCGGAGCATAACGCTCCATGAAACGCTCGCCGTGCTTGTTGATCAGGTAACCACCTTCACCACGGCAGCCTTCTGTAACCAGTACACCGGCGCCGGCGATGCCGGTCGGGTGGAACTGCCACATTTCGATGTCTTGTACCGGTACGCCAGCACGCAGAGCCATGCCAACGCCGTCACCGGTGTTGATCAGGGCGTTGGTGGTGGAGGCGTAGATACGACCGGCACCGCCAGTGGCCAGTACGGTGGCCTTGGCACGGATGTACGAAGTTTCGCCGGTTTCGATGCAGATCGCGATCACACCGACGAACTCGCCTTCCTGGTTTTTCACCAGGTCGACAGCGTAGTACTCGTTCAGGAACGTGGTACCGGCTTTCAGGTTGCCCTGATAAAGGGTGTGCAGCAGCGCGTGCCCGGTACGGTCGGATGCTGCGCAGGTGCGAGCAGCCTGGCCGCCCTTACCGTAGTCCTTGGACTGACCACCGAATGGACGCTGGTAGATACGGCCTTGCTCGGTACGCGAGAACGGCAGACCCATGTGGTCCAGTTCGAAAACGGCAGCCGGGCCTTCCTGACACATGTATTCGATAGCGTCCTGGTCACCGATGTAGTCGGAACCCTTGACGGTATCGTACATGTGCCAGCGCCAGTCATCGTTCGGGTCAGCGGACGCGATCGCGCAGGTGATGCCGCCCTGGGCGGATACAGTGTGCGAACGGGTCGGGAAAACCTTGGTGATCACCGCAGTCTTGTGACCGCCCTGTGCCAGCTGCAGCGCAGCGCGCATGCCAGCACCGCCACCACCAATAATGATGGCGTCGAAAGAAATCGTTGGAATGTTAGCCATGACTCAGATACCCCAGAGAATCTGCACACCCCAGACGAAGTAAGCGAACATCGCAACGCCGCATACTGCCTGGAAAAGGAAACGTATAGCCGTCGCGGACTTGCCGAACGCCATTGGCGTCAGGTAGTCAGTCGCGATGGTCCACATGCCGACCCAGGCGTGAGCGCCGAGAGCAACAAGGGCCAGGAGGCTGAAAATACGCATCCCGTTGTGGGCGAACAGTTCATGCCACTGGGCGTACTCGAGGCCTGGGTGGGCCACGACGTATCCGATCAGAAAGATGAAGTAAGCCGCGAGAACGACCGCCGACACACGTTGCGCCATCCAGTCATAGAGGCCCGAACGCGAGAGGTTCGTGACGTTAGTTACCATATCCAGACTCCTGCCAGAACGATTACCACCACGGAAACGGCGATAACGATTTTCGAGCCCAGCTTGCCGCCTTCCAGCGTCTCACCGATGCCCATATCCATGATCAAATGGCGCACACCGGCTACCAGGTGATACAGCAGAGCGGACAGGATGCCCCAAATCACTAGCTTGGCTAGCGGACTGGTCAGACACGCCTTCACCTGACCGAAGCCTTCCTCGGAGCTCAGCGACTTGTCCAATGCGTAAAGCATGATGGCAAGGCACACGAAGAGGATGACACCGGAGATACGGTGAAGAATGGACGTGTAAGCAGTGACTGGGAGTTTGATGGTCCTTAGGTCTAGGTTTACAGGTCGTTGGCTTTTCACGGCTTTTTTTTCACACTGAAGAGCCCCTAACAATCAGGGCAAAGTTGTTGGGGAGTGCACTGGTCAGGTAACCACCACCCAGGGATGCGACCCCCAATGAAAGCAAGCCCAAAAGCCCTTGGCGGTCGGTGGCCGAGTATAGACAGTTAGGCTACTAATGACAACGCAATCACCTACCCCAAATAGCTGATTGCACAAGTCGTATAAAAGGCGTAAATGGCAGTCAATTTCGAGGAAAAAGTGCGCTTAAAGCCTTCTGGAGCAAGACTTTAGGCAAATTGACATTCGAATTTATCTCACTATAGTGGTGCGGGCCCTGCGTGGGGGGTCTGTCTGATGGTTCAAGCATAAATAGGAGGCCACATGGCTGACAAAAAAGCGCAGTTGATCATCGAGGGCGCAGCCCCCGTCGAGCTGCCCATTTTAACCGGCACCGTTGGTCCCGATGTAATCGATGTTCGGGGCCTGACGGCCACGGGCCGCTTCACTTTCGACCCGGGTTTCATGTCGACCGCCTCGTGCGAATCGAAGATCACCTATATCGACGGTGACAACGGCATTCTGTTGCACCGCGGCTACCCGATCGAACAGCTGGCTGAAAAGTCGGACTACCTGGAAACCTGCTACCTGCTGCTCAACGGCGAACTGCCGACCGCAGAACAGAAGGCCCAGTTCGTCAGCACCGTGAAAAACCACACCATGGTTCACGAGCAGCTGAAAACCTTCTTCAACGGCTTCCGTCGCGACGCCCACCCGATGGCCGTCATGTGCGGCGTAGTCGGCGCCCTTTCGGCCTTCTACCACGACTCCCTGGACATCAATAACCCGCAGCATCGCGAAATCTCCGCGATCCGTCTGGTTGCCAAGATGCCGACCCTGGCAGCGATGGTTTACAAGTACTCCATGGGCCAACCCATGATGTACCCGCGCAACGACCTGACGTACGCGGAAAACTTCCTGCACATGATGTTCAACACCCCGTGCGAGATCAAACCGATCAGCCCGGTACTCGCCAAGGCCATGGACCGGATCTTCATCCTCCACGCCGACCACGAGCAGAACGCATCGACCTCCACCGTGCGCCTGGCAGGCTCTTCGGGTGCCAACCCGTTCGCTTGTATCGCCGCCGGCATCGCCGCACTGTGGGGCCCTGCCCACGGCGGTGCGAACGAAGCCGTTCTGACCATGCTTGACGAGATTGGCGATGTGTCCAACATCGACAAGTTCATCGCCAAGGCCAAGGACAAGAACGACCCGTTCAAGCTGATGGGCTTCGGTCACCGCGTTTACAAGAACCGCGACCCTCGCGCGACTGTGATGAAGCAGACCTGCGACGAAGTGCTGAAAGAACTGGGCATCAACAACGATCCGCAACTCGAACTGGCCATGCGCCTGGAAGAGATCGCCCTGACCGACCCGTACTTCATCGAACGCTCGCTGTACCCGAACGTCGACTTCTACTCGGGGATCATCCTCAAGGCGATCGGCATTCCGACCAGCATGTTCACCGTGATCTTCGCCCTGGCACGTACTGTCGGCTGGATTTCGCACTGGAAAGAAATGCTCTCCAGCCCGTACAAGATTGGCCGTCCGCGCCAGTTGTACACTGGCTATGAGTCGCGTGATATCACCAAGCTGGAAGACCGCAAATAAGGCTTGTCTTGCGATAACGTCTTGAAGTTGTATCGGGAACGGCCTCTATTTATATAGAGGCCGTTTTTGTTTGTGGGGTCGCAGCGGCCTGGGGGCCGACTGGCTTTTGGGCATTTGTGGGCATATCCGTTGCTGCGAGTGCTGCCGCTGGCGGTTTCGCTCTTACAGCGAGTCACCTTTTCCAGACGCCGAAAAGGTAACCCAAAAGGCTTTGCCCCGGCGTACGGCACTTCGCTTAGGCTCAGCGTTCCCTCGCTACGGTGCCCATCCGGGGGCATCGCCTACGGTTTGCTTCGCTGCACCTCCTTTCGATGTATGCGGCTTCGCCGCACGGCGCTGCGCGCCTAACCCCCTGATGGACACCTACGCTCGGCCTGCCGAAGGGGCTTAAGATCAAAAGCCAAAGCCAAAGCCAAAGCAGATCAAAAGATCACAGCCTTCGGCAGTTCCTACAGGGGATTGGGTGTTTTCAGTTGGAATTTGGTCGGCTGTCAGGCCGCCTTCGCGAGCAAGCTCGCTCCCACAGAAGCGCCAAAGCCAAGCGCTAGCTTTTCACCACTCAACACGATGAGCGTTAGCTCGAGTACCGCTTTTGATCTGAGGGCCCGTCGGCAGGCTGAGTGGAGGGATTTATCCGGGGGTGGGAGCGCAGCGACCGTTTGGCGCAGCCAAACA